>JACMQO010000141.1 GCA_014376935.1 Bdellovibrio sp. | reverse complement strand
TGTTTATTGGCGTTTGTATAAAGATTTAAAAAAGAATAAAAAGCTTTTAAGAATTCAGCTTGAGGCTTTAAAATCAATTCTTGAAATCGATTTGGCGAATGCAGACAAAAAATTTAATTTACCATTTGCTGAGTTTAAAAAGGAAGCGAAGCTGATCATTCGCAAAATGAGCAATCTACCTGAAGGGTTGGCTTTCGAACTTCAATATTTGAAGTGGGTTCGTAAATACGAAATTACCGAAGAGCTTTGTAGAACCGAAAGAAAAAGATGGCTTGGACAAGCCAGTTTAGATTTTACCGAAGTCGCTAAAGGTCTTCAGAGTTGTCCGGTGGGTTTTGACGAATTCATTTATCGCTTAAGAATGCTTATTTTTTCGGGCGAAGAAAAAAAAGCTCAAGCTGAGCTGAACGAATTTAAAAAGCAACCGCAATTAGCAGAATGGCAAAAAGCTTATTTGCAGGCGGTATTTTATTCGAACATGGGCGATCCCGTTTTAGCTTTCGCCGAAGTAAAGAATTTTGAAAAAGAAATTTTAGAAACTGATGATTACTATAATAATTTATATTACATTGCTCAGCGCGCGGGTGAATTAACGAAAGCTGAAGATTTAATTAACAAAATTATTGCAAAAGCGCGTTCAGGCAAAGAAAAGAAAGATCTTTTATTTCAAAAGGCTTTTTTATTTTACCAGACGAAAAAATACAAAAATGCGGTCGTTATTCTTGATCAGTTAATTAAGAATAATCCGTCACATAAAGCAAAGCATAAAAAAGTCGATTACGATGACCTGACTTGGCTTAAAGCATGGTGTCAGTATTTAGATAAAGACTTTACGGCCGCTTACGATTCGTTCCAAAAAAATAAAGACTGGACACGCGACAAAGCCCGTAACCTTTATTGGACCGCGCAAACAGAGTGGGCTTTAGACCGCCAGGTCACGGCGTTAGATCATTTTAAACAACTGGGCTCTCCGTTATTAAAAGGTGAATTTTTTAATTATTATAATTTCTTAGGTTGGTTGCGGTTTGAATCCTACAAATCGTTTGTGACAAACGATTTGCTAAAAAACCAGTTGGCGTTGATCAAATCAGGTCGCGGTCCTTACATGCTTCCCGATGATCAAGTAGACCCAATGCGGATTGTTAGCGAATACAAGACCTATTTCGATGACCTATCGACAACTGACGAAGGTGACATTCAAGTTGTGAATCAAGACTCGACAGTCGCCGAACAATCGGGCACCGAAGGAATCGTTATCACAGGGTCTGCCGATATTAAGCGTCAATTGAAATGGGCTGATGCTTTAATCGGGTGGGGTTATGCCGACTTTGCAAAATGGCATTTGTTCGAAGTTGAAAAATCTTTAAAAACTAGAAGTGCCGCCGATATTTTAGTTCAGTATTATTTAGATAAAAGTTTATATAACCGCGGTCTTTCTTTATTGCAGAAACTAACGTCACCACAACAAAAGAAAATCTCTTTGCGTGACGATGAGCTACTTTGGAAATCGCTGTATCCACGGGCCTATAATGGCAATACAAATTCCCAAGCTTCGCTACGTAAAATTAATCCGAACTTAATCTGGTCAATCATGAAGGCTGAAACGCAATACAAACAAGACGCCATTTCTCCGGTGGGTGCGGTTGGCTTGATGCAGTTTATGCCTTACACATCACAAAAAGTGGCGTTGTTATTAAAAGAGCCGCACGATGTGAAGGATTTGTTCAAACCTGAAATTGCGATTCAATACGGTGCTGCGTACTTAAAAAAATTATCTGTCGAATTTGACACCCAACTGCCATTGATCGCTGCGGCTTACAATGGTGGTCCACATCGGGTGAAGCTATGGCTACGTAATTTTGGTGATATCGATTTCGATGTATTCATTGAACATATTCCGTTTCCAGAAACTAGAACTTACGTTAAACGCGTTCTTAGTTTCTACGTTACGTATCAAAAAATATATGACGAAAAAATTGATATTAAAAAAATGAATTTCTTAATCGAAAAAAATCCATACAAAATCAAAGAACCCATTAGTTTAAAAGAAGAGTGGGACGTTTCAATTAAGTAGATCGACAAGTTGGCTTGGTGACGAAGCCAAACGGTAAATTTGAATTGCCAAAAATAGAACTGCAATAAAAGTTGAAAGTTTTGATATTTTAACGCGGGATTTTTCGAATCTTTTGTCGGTCTGATTTTTCAGTAATGGAATTATTAGCGTAAAAAATAATATAAATAATATAATATTCTCAATGGTATCCAGTGTCGGAAAAAACGGTAAAGGCACTGGATTAGGTTCTTTGGGTATGTACCCCACCGCGTAAGCTTGATTAAGCAATTTCAAAATTAGATTCATTTTATAGCTCCGGTTACATTTTTAAATATAGGCTTCTTGGGCATAAAAAAGCTGTAAAGATCAAATAATTTTTATATCGAATTTACGCCGGGATGTTGCATCCTTCTAAAATCAAAATGTAGTCGATTGAAAGGACATAACAATGAAAAATAATTTTGTAAGCAGCTTATGCTTAAGCGCGGCCGTACTCACTTACACAAATTGCGCTCTTGCTGAAGACACTAAAGAGGTTACGCAATCTGTTAACCTAGGTATCGAGTGGAGTGGATACTTTGACCTGTATTATCAAAATAGTCCTCAAGGACATGTCGCTTCTCCGGCGCCTTTAGCGGGGCCGAACGTTATTGAGGGAAGTTATTTTAACAGACATGCAAATCAAATTACTTTAAATATGGCCGAAATCTCGTTAAAAAAGAAAATTGGAAAAGTGACGTTTAAAGCCGATGTCGCTTTAGGAGAAATGGTTGATCAACTAAGTGGCGGTGGCTCACAATCTGTTACGGCAACAAATCCAACCAATGCGGCAGCGAACGAGTCTACTCGTAATTTAACTCAAGCCACAATAACGTATGCAGTGACTGATCGTGTTTCGGTTACGGCTGGAAAATTCTATACCCATATGGGATTAGAAGTGACCAAGGCTAAAGATAATTGGCAGTACACAAGAGGCTATACTTTTAATTACGGAATTCCATTTTGGCACGAAGGTGTTAGTGGGGCATTTACGATTGTTCCGGATAAATTTGTATCGACGGTTTACCTTTTAAATTCTTGGGATGGGCGTATTGCTCAAGAGCAAAATAAGTCTGCAACTGTTGGTGTGAATTTAAATTTTACAGGTATTGAAGGCGTGAATGCGAATTACAATTACATTGGTGGTGCGGAAACTACGGATTCAAATCGCCGAGAGGTTCACGAGTTGAATGCGACTTACGTTGTTAATCCAACAATTTCAGTCGCTGTTGATTACATCGTGGGGACACAAAAAATGACGACAGATACCGCGAAATGGAATGCCCTGACGCTTAACTTGAAGGCTGTTGTGAATAGCTTCTACTCAATCAGCCCAAGATATGAATTATTCGATGACTCAAATAATGGCTTTGCAATCGCAGGTGGCTTATCTGCCGTTGGAGCAAAACAGAAAATCACTTCATGGACATTGGCCAATAATTTCAATCTGGGTGATGGTCTTGAAACACGACTTGAGCTACGAACTGACAAATCAAATTCAAATCTATTTTTTAAAGATAAAGATGGTGGGACAACTGACCACCAAGAATCGTACTTGGTGGGACTTCTGTACTCGTTTTAGCACAGATAGGCTTCGGCCTTAGTTTCCTTTCGTTAGGGGGCCGAAGCCTTGATTCAAACTAATATTTTTACATCATTTTTACACACCTAAGCGGTACAGTTTTAGCTGTAGTTTCAATAATCGGAGGATTTATGGATTTTATCGTTGCAGGACTGATCGGTGGCGCAGTTCTGATTTATTTAACTTATGCCCTTTTTAACCCCGAGAAGTTTTGAGGTCTTTATGAGAATTGTTGATTATATTCAATTTATTATTTTTGTCGTTGCTCTGATTGCGCTGACTCCGCCATTGGGTCGATATATGGCCAAGGTTTTTCAAGGCGAAAAAACATGGATGCATAAACCTTTGGGTTGGCTTGAAACTTTAACTTATAAGGCTTCGGGTATTGATCCGAAAGAAGAGATGAGCTGGAAGGGTTACGCCGTAGCCTTTGTGGTTTTTCACATTATAGCAATCATTGTATTAATGACTCTTCAAATGACGCAGGCTTGGCTTCCGTTAAATCCTCAAAATCTTCCGAATGTATCGTGGGATTCGTCGTTAAACACGGCGGTTAGTTTCATTACGAATACAAACTGGCAAGGTTATTCGGGCGAAGTGACCATGAGTAATTTAACTCAGATGGTGGCTTTAACTGTACAAAACTTTTTAAGTGCGGCATGTGGTATTGCGGTGGCGATTGCGCTGACTCGCGGTATTGCTAGAAGATCATCATCTACGATCGGAAATTTTTGGGTCGATACAACTCGCACGACGGTTTATGTTTTATTGCCGATCTGTGTGGTTTTCGCGATTTTCCTTGTTGGACAAGGTGTAGTTCAAACATTCGCTCCATTTGTCGACGTCATTACTTTAGAGGGTGCAAAACAAACAATTGCTTTGGGGCCCGCAGCTTCACAAGTTGCGATTAAAATGTTAGGAACAAATGGCGGTGGCTTTTTCAATGCGAATGCGGCTCATCCATTTGAAAATTCGACGGCATTGTCTAATTTTTTCCAAATGCTTTCTATTTTTGCGATTGGCGCGGCGTTGACGTACACATACGGAACAATGACTAAATCACGCCGACATGGATGGATTATTTTTGGCGTTATGTTAGCTATGTTCATCGGTTTTACGTCGCTGTCTTTAACTTCTGAATTCACAACGAATCCGACATTTCACCAAGCTGGAATTATGGAAGGAAAAGAAACCCGCTTCGGAGTTTTTAATAGCATCCTTTTCTCGACCGTAACAACTTCGGCTTCATGCGGAGCCGTCAATGCCATGCATTCTTCGTTATCGCCACTTTCGGGTGGAATCGCGATGGTGAACATGATGTTAGGTGAAATTATTTTCGGGGGCGTCGGTGCTGGTTTGTACGGTATGCTTTTATTTGTACTACTAACCGTATTCATTGCAGGCCTGATGGTGGGTCGAACACCAGAATACCTAGGTAAAAAAATTGAAGCTCGCGAAATGACGATGGTTATTCTTGCGATTCTTTCTCCGTGCGCAGCGATCTTGATCGGCACTGGAATTTCTGCGGTGACTCCAGCAGCACTATCAAGTCTTGCGAATAAAGGACCCCATGGATTTTCTGAAATGCTTTATGCATTCACTTCTTCGGCTGCAAATAATGGAAGTGCCTTTGCTGGCTTAAGTGCAAACACACCTTTTTATAATTTGATGTTAGCAGCAGCTATGTTCATAGGTCGTTTCGCAATTATTATTCCTATCTTGGCCGTGGCGGGAAGCTTAGCGCAGAAAAAATACTCGCCTCCGTCATCAGGAACTTTTGAAACAGACACAGGTCTTTTCGCGGTTCTTCTGATTGGTGTGATTTTAATCGTAGGAGCTTTAACTTTTCTTCCCGGTCTTTCGCTTGGGCCTATCGTTGAACATCTAATGATGATCAAGGGTATAACTTTTTAAGAGGTAATTTATGTCAGACATTAAAAAAAGTGCTTTATTTGATCCGAAACTTTTTGCCCCTGCACTGAAAGAATCATTTATTAAATTGAACCCGCGCGTTCAAATGAAAAATCCAGTCATGTTTGTCACCTTAATTGGTGCTGTGCTAACGACTGTTTACGTGGTTTTTAATATCGGTCACGGTTCTAAATTTTTCGAATTTCAAATTGCAGTATGGTTATGGTTCACCGTTTTATTCGCGAACTTTGCTGAAGCCATTGCAGAAGGGCGCGGTAAAGCTCAGGCTGAAAGTTTAAAAAAAATGCGAACACAAACTCAAGCGCGCCTACTTAAGGCGGGTCAAGAGACAAGTGTCAGTGCGGCCGAATTGAAGAAAGGCTACATCGTCGTTTGTGAAACAGGTGATGTTATTCCGGGTGACGGAGAAGTCATAGAAGGTATCGCCAGTGTTGATGAGTCGGCGATTACCGGCGAATCGGCTCCGGTGATTCGTGAATCTGGTGGTGACCGCAGCGCGGTTACCGGCGGAACACGGGTTATCAGCGACCGAATTCTAATTCGTATTACAGCTGAACCTGGAAACAGTTTTTTAGATCGCATGATTGCTTTGGTTGAAGGAGCGACTCGACAAAAAACGCCGAATGAAATCGCGCTAAGTATTGTTCTGGCGGGCTTAACAATTATCTTTGTATTAGCCGTCATGACTTTAAAACCTTTTGCTGACTACAGTGCCGTTGCGGCCGGACAAGATTTGTCGGGTATCGTCACAGTTCCGGTGTTAATTGCTTTATTAGTCTGCTTAATTCCAACAACGATCGGCGGCTTATTAAGCGCTATTGGTATTAGCGGAATGGACCGTCTAATTCGTAGAAACGTCATCGCAACAAGTGGTCGTGCTGTTGAAGCGGCGGGTGATATTGACGTACTGATGCTTGATAAAACGGGAACAATCACTTTGGGTAATCGTATGGCGACTGCATTTCTTCCGGTCAAGGGAGTCACGGCTGAACGCTTGGCAGAATCGGCTCAGTTGGCTTCGCTAGCTGACGAAACACCAGAAGGCAGATCGATTGTTGTTTTAGCCAAAGAAAAATTTTCGCTACGTGCTGAAAGTATTCAACCACATCAAGCGCAATTTATTCCGTTTTCGGCAAATACGCGAATGAGTGGAATTGATTTTCAAAATACGACAGGTTTAAGAAGTATCCGTAAAGGTGCTGGCGATTCAATTAAAGAGTATGTAAAAAATTTGGGCGGAACTATTCCAAAAGATTTAGATATTCATGTCGACGAGGTCGCTAAAAAAGGTGGAACTCCGTTAGTTGTTGTCGACGGAAAAGAAATTTTAGGTGTCGTCCAATTAAAGGATATCGTAAAGGGTGGAATTAAAGAACGATTTGCTGAGCTTCGTAAAATGGGAATTCGCACTGTGATGATCACGGGCGATAATCCATTAACGGCCGCAGCGATTGCTGCGGAAGCCGGTGTCGATGACTTTATGGCGCAAGCGACACCTGAATCAAAATTAAAACGTATTCGTGAAGAACAAGCTATGGGTCACTTGGTTGCGATGACGGGCGATGGAACAAATGATGCGCCGGCATTAGCACAGGCCGATGTTGGTGTGGCGATGAATACCGGAACACAAGCGGCGCGCGAAGCCGGCAACATGGTTGATCTTGATAGTAATCCGACAAAACTGATTGAAATTGTAGAAATCGGAAAACAGTTATTGATGACCCGTGGATCATTAACAACATTTAGTATTGCAAATGACGTTGCAAAGTATTTTGCGATTCTTCCAGCGTTATTTAGTACCCTTTATTTAATTCAAGGCACTAAAGAAGGACCATTAGCAGTTCTAAACGTAATGAAACTAGTTTCTCCGCAAAGTGCAATTTTAAGTGCGGTGATTTTCAATGCGTTAATTATTGTTGTGTTAATTCCATTAGCGCTTAAGGGCGTTAGGTATCGCGCAGAGGGATCTTCGGCGGTGTTGAAACGCAATCTTTTAATATTCGGTGCCGGGGGAATTATCATTCCATTTATCGCAATTAAACTGATTGATATTATCATCACGTCAGTGGGCCTAATTTAGTTCGTTCTTTTTCATCAAGGAGTTTTTTATGAAATACATTATACCAGCAATTCGTTTTAAAATATTTATGACGATTCTTTTAGGGTTAATTTATCCGTTTACAATTACGGGAGTTTCTCAGGTGCTGTTCCCGAAGCAAGCTGGTGGCAATTTCATTATGCGTGGTGGTCAGGTGGTGGGTTCAACTTTAATCGCACAAAGTTTTGAAAAACCACAGTACTTTTGGTCGCGCCCTTCGGCAGTTGGGTATAACCCATTGCCATCGGGTGGATCAAATCTTGGACAAGCCAGTGCGGATTTAAAGAAAGCGGTCGATGAACGGGCCGCAAAATTAAAGGCCGCTCATCCTGATAAAGCGGGTGAGCCACCACAAGATTTATTGTTCGCCTCTGCAAGTGGTTTGGATCCGCATATTTCAATCGAAGCGGCTCAGTACCAAATGCAGCGTGTTGCAAAATCTAGAAATTTAAGTATCGAGCAAGTGAACGCACTACTGAATGAATCAACGGCCGAAAGGCAGTTGGGGATTTTTGGCGAGCCGACTGTCAATGTTTTAACGTTGAATATAGCTCTTGATAAAAGCCAAGGTATTGAGTCGGCTCCGGTTTTAGTTCCAGTTCCACCGGTTGCTCCGGCGGCAGCTGCGGCGGTTCCGGCCGCTTCACCTTCAACACAAACAGACACAAAATAATTTTAGTTCAACTTTAGGTCGTCTGGTGCAAATATAGTTTAGGAGTTTCAATTGATTCAAGACGACCGACCAAATCCAGACGCTTTATTAAGTGCTTTAACAGAGCAAGAAAATAAAGAACGTAAAGGTCAGCTGCGCATTTTTTTAGGAATGGCTGCAGGTGTCGGTAAAACATACGCCATGCTACGCGCCGCTCACCAAAAGTTAAGAGAAGGCGTCGACGTCGTTGTCGGAGTCGTTGAAACTCACGGTCGTTCTGAAACGGTCGCATTAACAGAAGGCCTTCCCGAAATCGCGCGACGCAAAGTTGATTACCGCGGTACAATTTTAGATGAGATGGACCTAGACGAAATTCTTCGTCGTAAACCAGAACTCGTCGTCGTCGATGAATTAGCCCATACAAATGTTTCCGGTTCGCGGCACGAAAAAAGATATCAAGACGTGCTCGAGATTCTAGATGCCGGAATTCATGTTTACACCGCTTTCAACGTACAACATCTTGAAAGCCGAAAAGACGCCGTCGAAGCCATCACCGGAATTTCAATTCGCGAAACGGTTCCAGATAGTATTTTAGAAAGAGCTAGCCTTGTTGAATTAGTCGATATTGCGCCATCTGAGTTATTAAAACGACTTAAAGAAGGAAAAGTTTATCTTGGTGATAAAGCCGAACGGGCCGCACAAAACTTTTTCAAAGAAGACAAACTAACGGCCCTTCGTGAAATTGCCTTACGAATGACGGCTGAACGGGTCGATCAGGATTTACAAAAATTTGTTAGCGTTCGCTCAGAAAAAAATCTGTGGCAAACCAATGAAAGACTTTTAGTAGCCATTAGCCATAGCCCTTATTCTGAAAAGCTTATCCGCGCGACGCGAAGGTTGGCTTATAACTTAGAAGCCCCTTGGGTTGCGCTTCACGTTGATACCGGGATAACGTTAAATGATGCCGATCAAAGTCAGTTAGCTAAAAATTTAAATCTGGCGCGCGAATTAAAGGCCGAAGTCATTACCACAACTGAAGTTGATGTTCCTTCGGCCGTTAAAAGAGTTTGTCGACAAAAAAACGTCACCCAAGTCGTCGTCGGTCGACCAACACGGCGTTGGTTTCGTGATATCGTTGAACGCGGAAATCTTTTAGAGCGTCTGGTACAAGAAAGTCTAGAAGTCGACGTGCATATCATTCGTCAAGAAGGAGCCGCCTTAGCACGTCCCGGTTTGATCGATGAACTTTCTTATTATCGAACTCGAACAGGCGTTACAAAGTATTGGTATAGCCTATGTATTATTCTGGGTACGGCGCTAGCCGGGCTTTTTATCGAACATTATATTGGCTACCGGGCGGTGGGATTTTTATTCTTATTAGCCGTCATTGGCATTGGCATGTTTGGTTCGATGGGGGCCGTCATTCTTTGTGCGTTTTTAAGCGGTTTTATTTGGGATTACTTTTTTATTCCACCCAAAATGACCTTTGCGATTTCAAACACCGAAGATTTTTTAATGTGCACGGCCTATTTAGTCGTTGCCTTGATCACCGGATTTTTGACGAATCGAATTCGTTTTCATGAAAAGGTTATCCGCGAACGTGAAGAGCGAACAAACGTATTGTACGAAGTCTTACAAGATATCGCGAACGCCACTGAGAAATCTGATTTTTTAAGTAAAGTGACGGCGCGGGTCGGTAACTTGTTGAATGCCGATTGCGGCGTTATATTAAGATCACCGTTGGGTAAATTGGAATTTGCAGAAGCGCGCGAATATTCGATTCAATTAAATGAAAAAGACCAAGCGGTGGCCCAATGGAGTTTTGAAAATAAAAAAATGGCAGGCTGGTCGACCGAAACGTTATCGCAAGCCAATGCTTTATTTTTACCTTTAAAGGGTTCTGCCGAAACGGTCGGTGTATTTATTTTTCAACCCAAAAAGAAAAGTAGAAAATTAGATCCAGAAAAAGAAAGTTTGCTGTTTTCAATCGTTAGGCAGCTTGGTGTTTCGATCGAAAGGCATTTTTTAACAAAACGTTTGGCCGAAAACCAAAGACTCAAAGATTCTGAAGAGCTGCATCAGACATTACTGAATTCGGTCTCTCATGAAATGAGAACTCCGTTAACGGCCATTCTAGGTGCGGCCTCTGCTTTAGAAAATGAAACATTAGCGGCGAATCCAAAATACGTTCAAGAAGTTGCGTCGGGGTTGCACGAAGCTGGCGATCGTCTGAACCGCGTGATCGAAAACTTATTAGATATGAGCCGGTTAAATTCAGGAGTCCTTTCTTTAAAGTTAGAGTGGCATGATTTTAATGATCTTTTAGGTGTGGTCGTCAAAAAATTAGAAAAACCTTTAGTGAACCATAAAATAAAAATTAATTTTTTAGATGACGTTGTTTTATTGAAAATCGATTACCGCCTTATGGAACACGCCATTTCAAATATTATTTTGAACGCCGCAATGTATACTCCTGGAGGAACTGAAATTAAAATCACCCAACGTAAGCAGGATACAAATTTTGTGATTGAAATTGCAGACACGGGCCCGGGGATACCCGAAGATTCTTTAAATAAAATATTTGATAAATTCTACCGCGTTCCTGGAAGCCCTACGGGCGGTACTGGACTGGGGCTTTCGATTGTTAAAAGTATTGTAGAACTTCACAAGGGTAGTATTTCTGTTCATAACAATAGACCCCACGGCGCTTGTTTTACGATTGAACTTCCGTTAGAAGCGCAGCCCGAAGTTCCAGAAGGTGAAAATTTATGAGTAGCGAAGTTCGCATTCTGATTATTGACGATGAATCAGCAATACGAAATGTATTAAAACTGAGTTTAGAGTCAAAAGGATACAAAATTTGTGAAGCTATTGATGGTAAGTCAGGACTTAGTAAAATAACAGATTTTCATCCGCACTTAGTTATACTTGATTTAGGTTTGCCCGACATTAACGGATTAGAAGTTTTAAAAGAACTTAGAAAGTGGTCGCGCGTTCCGACAATTATTTTAACCGTCAGTGATGACGAACAAACAAAAGTCAGACTTTTAGATGCCGGAGCCGACGATTATTTAACAAAACCTTTCGGGGCAAAAGAGTTACTGGCTCGAGTCCGAGTCGCTTTAAGAAATATCGGTTTAATCGAAGCGACCCCGGTATTTAAATCAGATGATCTTGAAGTTGATTTAGTTCAACGAAAAGTTTCAGTTTCAGGAAAAGATATTAAATTGACTGCGACAGAATACGAAGTGCTTTCAAGACTTGTTCGTGATCACGGAAAAGTCGTTCCACAGATGCAACTCTTGAAACAAATCTGGGGCAGCACAACGGCCGAAGATCAAAGTCATTATTTAAGAATTTATATCAATCAACTCAGAAAAAAAATTGAAAAGAATCCGTCAGAGCCTGTTCATATCTTAACAGAGCCCGGAGTTGGATACCGATTAATTTAAGAATTTTTTTCACGGTGCATTTGGGGCTGCCAAAAATTGGCAGCGATGTTGCTGAGTCTGTACTTGCTCAGAAGCAAAAAGCTACCAACCACAAATCCCCCGGAGGAAAAATGAAAAGAATTTTATTCGTCTGCGCTGTATTGTCAGTTTTGTCCGCATGTAAACAACAAAAAGGTGACACAGTTTCGCCAACAGGAATCATCATTGAAGCGGTCACGGCGTTAAGCCAAAATCGTTCGGATGATTTCAACAAATTATTATCTGGCGTTGCAGCGCAAAAATACAACTCTCCAGAAATTCAAAAAGATTTATTAAAGAGTCTTGGTGATGTTCGTAAAATCACATTAGGAGCAGAAAAAATTCTTTCTCATGACGTGACCCCAAACGTAACAAGCACGGTCAGCTCAGTGGATGTGATAAAATCAGGAAATGCGATTTACACGGTGATCACGCGTTGCGATCAAGTGACGACTCATTCGTCTCATACGGTTTGTCCAGCGCCTGCGGTACCTTATTATCCGCCTTCGCATCACAATGGTGGCGGCGGATTTGGTGGTGGTCATTCATCTTCGGGTGGCGGCGGAAGCTGGGGCGGTAGCGACAGTGGATATATCACTCCGGGCGTAACGCATGAAGTATCACCTTCTTCGGGTTCTGGTGATGATGGTCACAAGCCAGGAAATAACGATCCAGATCGTCCACCACGTTTCGGTGTTACGTTCGACACTTCAGTTGATTTCAGCAGCAGCGATTGCTACGAAGTTCCAGATTCTTCAGTGACCGTCAGCTGTAAGATTATTGATTTACAGTAGTCGAAATTTTTATTTAAGACATTATAGTTCAGATTATTTTTCACCGCCACCGTGGCGGTGAAAAATGTGACTCAAAGAATACTAAACGTTGAATTTAAAGAATAAAATATCGCCGTCTTTAACAACGTACTCTTTTCCTTCAGATCGGTATTTACCAGCTTCTTTAACCGCTGCTTCTGATTTTAAAGTGAATAAATCATCACTGTGATAAGCTTCAGCGCGAATAAATCCGCGTTCAAAATCTGTATGAATAACGCCCGCCGCTTGCGGAGCTTTAAAGCCAGCTTTGATCGTCCAGGCGCGAACTTCTTTTTCACCCGCCGTGAAGTAAGTGTACAAACCTAATAATTTATAAGCTTCACGAATAAGGCGGTTTAATCCAGGTTCGGTCGCGTTCATGCTAGATAGAAATTCCGCGCGCTCTTCCGGTGGAAGTTGGGCGATGTCAGCTTCTAATGCCGAACAGATCATGATCGTTTTATTATTTTCTTCAGCCGCGCGTTTTTCAATCGACTTCACCCAGTCATTACCACCAGCTGCAAAATCTGTATCAGAAACGTTACATGCATACAGAACGGGTTTCATCGAAAGTAAATGCATGTCAGCCGCAAACGGAGCTTCAAGATCATTTAAAACAACCGAACGCGCGGGAAGCCCTTGCGACAAAGCTTTATAAATTTTTTGTGTGACGTCGACATCCATTTTTGATTTTGAATCGCCCGCCGTTTTCGCGATCTTTTCAACGCGCTTTAATTTTTTTTCAGCCGTATCTAAATCCGCTAACATTAATTCGGTATTGATTATTTCGATATCACGAATTGGATCAACAGAACCCGCAACGTGAATGATATTTGGGTCGTCAAAACAACGAACCACGTGAACGATGGCGTCTGTTTGTTTGATGTGACCTAAGAATTGATTTCCTAAACCTTCACCTTGGCTGGCGCCTTTAACGATGCCGGCAATATCCACGAATTCAATTGTCGTTGGAACAACCGACTGAGGTTTTACGTAATGAGTGATTTGATCTAAACGCGTATCTGGAACCGTGACGATACCGATATTAGGATCGATTGTACAAAACGGGTAGTTGGCCGCTTCGGCCTGAGCTGATGATGTCAGCGCATTAAATAATGTCGATTTTCCGACGTTTGGTAAACCTACGATTCCAACTTGTAATGCCATTTAAAAACTCCTTATTGAATTAAAAATCTAAAAACAAACTGCCAACAGGCCCTAGTTAAAGTGCGCTGCCGTTAAAATCAGTGGACGCGCGGTCGATGCCCTTAAAAATAAAACATTCGATGCCGTCACACGCTTTTTCAAAAACTTTAGGTAGCTGTGCGGATTCTTCTTTCGCAAAATTTCCTAAAACGTAGTCGCCAATATCAAAGTCAGGATGAGCCGGGCGACCGACTCCCATTTTTAAGCGGCTGTAGTCTTGCGTTCCTAAAACTTGAGAAATACTGCGAACACCATTTTGGCCACCGTGTCCGCGATTTTTATGAAAACGAAGTGATCCGAAAGTTTGATCGATATCATCGTGAATAACTAAAATATTTTCTTTCGGAATTTTATAAAAGTGCATCAGGGCTTGAACCGATTCGCCTGATAAATTCATAAACGTCTGCGGTTTGGCGACGATAATTTCGACGCCTTCTAATTTCATTTTCTTAGTTAAAGCTTTATGTTCTTCGCGGTAATCAGGATCGTGGCCGGCTAATGATTTAATCCAGTAATCAATAACCATGAATCCAACGTTATGTCGGGTCATCTGATATTGTTTTCCGGGATTTCCTAAACCAACTACTAACCACATGCGAAGTAAGATACCTTTTTTTTACGAAGCCAGAAACAAAAAAGGCGACCTTATCAGTCGCCTTTTTAAAAATAATTTTAAATTGAAATTACTTTTTAGCTGCTGGTTTAGCTGCTGGTTTAGCAGCTGGAGCTTTTGCACCTGCTGCTGGTTTAGCGCCTGCTGCCGGAGCTGCGGCTGCTTTACCTGCTGCTGGTTTAGCGCCTGCTGGAGCGGCGGCTGCTTCAACAACTGGAGCTGCAACTTCTTCTTCTTGAAGTACAACGGCTGCAACTGTTAAGTCGTCACGAGAAATCATTTTGATTCCCGCTGGGATTGTTAAATCAGATACGTGTAAAGTGTCGCCAACCGCTAAGTTAGAAACGTCTACGTTAAAGAAGTCAGGGATTTCAGTTGGTAAACACTCAACCTCAACTTGGCGGATAGCGATATTCAAAAGACCGCCTTCAGCAAGACCAACTGGTTTACCTTCAACGCGGATCTCTACAGATACGCGAACTGCTTTTTTAAGATCTAAAGCAAATAAATCAACATGTTCTGGTTGGCGAGTTAAGGGACCAACAACAACTGATTTCAATAAAGCCACTTTGCCGTTTAGTTTAGAGTTAGAACTTTTAATGTTTAAAAGAGCATTCTCGTAAGCGCGAGTGTTGTATTTTAAGATGTCGTTTACATGTAAAGAGATAGTCATGTTTTCAGTCGCTCCGTAGATCACGCCTGGAACCATTTTATTTACACGTAAGCTACGAGCGTTTTTACGACCAGCTTCACGATTTTCAACTGTTAATTCAATTCTTTGTTTCATATTTGCCTCATCTTTTAAACTAGTAACTTTATCAATTTTTCAAAATTCAATATTTAAATCAAACCGTACTTAAATAAACTATTTCAATAACTTAATCAAACAAAGAGCTGACCGAATCGTGGTCGTGAATTCGTTTGATCGCTTCGGCTAGGACGGGGGCGACTGTCACCACCTGTATTTTACCGGACTTCACAGCTTGCTCACTTAAAGGAATCGTGTCGGCCACAAAAACTTTTTCGATCGCACTTTCAGTGATTCGACTGATCGCGGGACCAGAAAGCACGGGATGCGTAGCAATAGCGAACACTCTTTTTGCACCATTTTTCAATAGGCTGTCAACTGCTTGTGTAAGAGTACCGGCCGTATCGATCATATCGTCAACGATCACAGCTGTTTTATTAGTCACATCTCCAATTAAGTGCATGGCTTTGGCTTCATTTGGGCCTGATCGGCGTTTATCGATAATCGCTAACGACGAATCGATTCGCTTAGCAAAGGCCCGGGCGCGTTCAACACCACCGGCATCTGGACTCACTGTGACAAAGTCTGAACCGGTGCCGAAGTTCTCTTTCCAAGATCTGGCTAGGGTGGGAATCGCAAATAAGTGATCAAAAGGGCAATTGAAGAAGCCTTGAATCTGGGCCGCATGCAAATCGACAGAAACAACACGGTCTGCGCCGGCTGTTGTTAAAAGGTCAGCCATACATTTTGCCGAAATCGGCGCGCGTGGAGCCACTTTTCGATCTTGGCGAGCGTACCCATAATAAGGAATCACTGCGGTCACATGGGCGGCCGAGGCGCGCTTCATCGCATCTAACATGATAAATAATTCCATGTAATTTTGATTCACTGGCGGGCAGGTGCTGTGCACGATGAAGACATCTTTGCCTCGCACACTTTCTTTGATTTCGACCTGAATTTCTCCGTCGGCAAAGGCGCTGACTTGGCTGTTGCCTAAGGTAACACCCAACATATGACAAACATCGACGGCCAAATTTTTACTAGAGGTGCTAGCAAAGATTTTCAGATTCGACAAAGAAGACATATCACTCCTTAAAAAATCGTTAAGAAAAAATTTCTGGATTTTTTTCTTTTAGTTTATTTATAAATTGATTCAAAGCTAAAGCACGATGCGATTTTTGAATTTTATAGCCGGGCCCAAGTTCGGCCAGCGTTTGCGTTTCGCCTTCGGGTATAAAAACCGGATCATAGCCAAAACCCATCAGTCCCGAAACTTTGGGGCTGATCGTACCCTTCATGACGCTTTCAAAAATCCACTCTTCATTTTCAGGAGTATAAACAACCGTCGTGCATTTAAACTGCGCGGCCCGTGTCGCCACATTACGAATTTGCATCATCTTTAAAAGTTTTGCGACGTTTTCAGAATCACGCGCGTGCGGACCTGCGTAGCGGGCTGAATGAACGCCCGGTAAATTATTAAGTCCTTCAACTTCTAATCCAGAATCTTCACCCAAAACGTATTCAGCCGCTTTCATCGCTTTGACCGATTTCGTTTTAATGCGGGCGTTATCTAAAAAAGTCGCGCCATTTTCAGGGCGCGGAGTAAAAGAGGGTAGATCAGCCTGAGAGAACAAACGAACGGTTGGATATTTATTCAGAGTCAGTTTGTACTCTTCTAACTTTCCTTTATTACCGGTCGCTATCCAAAGATCCATGGCTATCTACTTTCTTTAAAATTTAAGTAACTAAAAAAACAAAGTAACTAAAATTAACGTTTTAACGGAAAGAACGAGCCAATGATTTTTTCTTGTTCTAAGAAAAGCTTTTGGCATCCTAATTCTGCAAACGTCATCATCTCTAATAAGTGCGCGCGTGAAAAACTGCCGTCTTCAGCCGTGCCTTGAATTTCGATGAATTCATTTTTATCATTCATCACGAAATTCATGTCGGTCGAAATATCAGAATCTTCAACGTAATTTAAATCTAAAATTGGCGACAAGATATTGCCTTGTTCGTGAAGTCCTACCGAAATCGCTGAAACATAATTTTTTAAGGGAATCGTTTTAATTTCAGAAACGTCTTTTAGTTTTTTCAAAGCTAGTGCTAACGCAACAAAGCCACCCGTAACGGCTGCGGTGCGGGTTCCGCCATCGGCGTTGATCACGTCACAGTCGATTAAGATTTGCTTTTCACCCATCGCTTTTAAATCGACGCACGAACGCAAAGCTCGACCGATCAATCTAGAAATTTCTTGAGTGCGTCCACCGGTTTGAATTTTATCACGCTTCATACGCGTGTGAGTTGAGCGAGGTAACATGCCGTATTCTGCCGTAACCCATCCAGCGCCCGTGTTGGCTAACCAAGACGGCGTTTTCGCTTCGTAGCTGGCTGAACACATCACGCGGGTATTTCCAAACTCAACAAGAACTGAGCCTTCGGCGTAATCTAAAAGGTTGGGAGTGATCTTTACGTGGCGAAGTTCGGCGGGTTCTCGAGAGTCTGATCTTTTCATAAGGGCATTTTTGTTAAAGGACGGTTATTTGTCACTCTTTTCTTTGAAATCACCCGCGAAAGTTAAGACGGCTTCTGACAACGCATGAGCCAATTCATTTTGATAGACCTCGGTGACCAGTTTTTTGGCTTCACGTTGATTAGAAATGAAGCCGACTTCGACTAAAACCGAAGGCATTTGGGTATTTTCGATGACGTAAAAGGGGGCACGTCTGATTTTACTGGTGCGCGACTGCTTTTGCCCGAATTCGCTACTGGTCCAAACAGACTGAATTTTCTTGCTGAAATCTAAACTTTGCTTTGTTTTTCCGAACTCGATCAAGTCATTTTGAATTGCGGCCACGATCGCCTGTTGAGTTTGAGCAGTTTCTGCATTTTTTGATTTTAAAAAGACGGGTGCATTTTTCTGCGCGCTAAAATAATACTCCATCCCGCTGACTTGTGCCGATGTCGACGAATTCGCATGAAGGCTTAAAAATAAATCCGCATTTTTTTCATGAGCGATCTGCACGCGATCTTTTAAAGGAATAAAACTTTGTCGATCACGAGTCACAAAAATATTAATCGCCGGAGCGCGCTCTTCAAGATCTGCTTTTAGTTTCTGGGCAATTTTTAAAACGATTTCAGATTCAACGAACGATCCACGAAATGTCCCCTTATCAGATCCACCATGACCGGGATCGATCACTAAGTTAAACGCGCGCGATACGGCAGGCGAAAACGCAAATAGCAAAAACGCTATCAGATATATACGTAAAATAGAAAAAGCTGACATTTATTCAGTGTAGGCCATATTGAACGAATGAGGAAAAAAATAACGCCAGACAGATGAAAGCCGTACAGGACGAAGGGCGCGTCTGACTATAGAGTACAGTTAACGGTATTCCGTATTCAGAAATTTCGGATATTTGAAATCGCGATATCGGATAACCTGATGTCTGAATTTTTTTATGTAGTCTTTTTGTTCGGAGTAAAAAAAAAGACGGCCAGGTATGGGGGGGAGTCCCTAGCCGCCATGGGGGGGTACTTCCTTATATAGCAAGGCTCTGGCCAAGAACCATGTGGGTTAAATTCGATTTGGGGTGTTTAACAAGTTAACAGTGACGGATCTGGGCGGCGCTAGAACATTGCAGTTGCGGTCTATAGATTCGGTAATCCGTTTTAGCCTGTAAGAATATTATTATGAGACACAGCTGTGTCGAAACTTTTGATTCTATCATATTTTCCAGACAGAAGTTCAGTCTAGAGATGTATTAAATTGAGCAAACAGTTCTCTTCTAAGAAATTTGCTATTAAAGTTAAATGCTTAGGGGAGAATTCTATGATTAAAAAAATGGTAGTTGTATTACTAGCGGGAATTTATTTTTTAAATCACCCAATTGCGCGCGCAGCTGACGTGGATAATGCTCAAATTGAAGCCGAAGAGGCCGTCGCTGATTCAGAAGCCGCTAAAGCCGAAGCGTCTGAAGCAAAGAAGCGTGCCGATGATGAAAAGAAACGTCGTGATGTGGCCCGTAGCGAAGCAAAGAAAGCCTTAGATAAAGCTAAAACAGCCGAATCAGACGCAAAAAAAGAATTAGCTCAAGCCGATAAAGATGTTTCACAGGCTAAGTTAGACGCGGCTGAAGCCGAAAAAGGCCAACACCAAGCTGAAAAACTAGCTGCTGAATCAGAAAAGAAAATGAAAGAAGCCCGCGAACGCGTTCAAAAAGCCATCGCAGCCAGAAATGATGCGACTGAAAAAAAGAAAGCTTCAGACAAAGTGACTGAAGGCTTAGTAGCCCAATCAAAAGCGGCTGACAAAGAGGCTGAAAAAGCGGCCGAAGAAGTTAAAGTGGCGCAGAAGCAAATGGCTGACTCTTTAGCGATTCAAAAAATGGCCCAATTAAATTTATCAAAAGCGCAGGCGCAATCGCAAAAAGCGGTCGCTGAAGCTAAAATCGCCGAAGCTAAAGCGACTCAAGAAAAAACGCGCGCTGAAGCGGAAACGAAAAAAACGGAAGCTGAAAGTGCTCGTTTAAAAACGCAGTCAGACGCTGCGGCCGCTGCGGTTGCAAAAATCAACGAAGAAACGAAAAAAACTGAAGACCAAAATAAACAAGCAAAAAACACTTTTGAAGACGAAAAGAAAAAATTTACGGCATTAAAAAAAGATGAAGAAAAATCACGTGAACAAGGTTTAAAAGTTAAAGCTGAATTTGAAAAAGCCCGCGCGGAATACCAAAAAGAAACGGCGCAAATGAATCAAGAAATCGCCAACTTAAAACGTTCGCAAGCCACGTTAGAAGCTGAAGGTAAAAAAATCGATTCAGAGACAACACGTTTAAAAACAGAAAGCGAAAAGTTAAAAAACGAGCGCGAACAGTTAGGTGCAGCGGTTGATAAGGCAAAATCAGCGAACGAAGAAGCTAAAATCAAAATGGACACGGTTCGAGCGCAGGCAGAAACTGAAAAAATTAAACTCGAGTCTGAAAAAATTCGTGCTGAAACCGCAGGTTTAAAAGCGGGAACTGCGCCCGTAACGGCTGAAGTGGCGACGCCGGCAGCAGCGGCATCGGGGGCGCAAGTTCGTGTGGCATTAAAAAAAGACTGCGTTGTTAAAGACAAACCAAGCAGTTCGGGCAAAGATGTTTTTAAAGTTAAAAAGGGTGGCCGTATTGCTGTGGTTGATAAATCAGGCGCGTGGTCTTCGGTTGTTAAGGGTCGCGTTGTTCCAGAAGGATATATCGAAAAAGCATGCTATCAGTAACTTGGGCGCTTCATAACACTTTAAAAGGTTGGACCTTGTACGACTTATCGTCGGCCGAGGTTCAATTATTAGTGCATGTGATGTCGGCCAATGAAATCAGATTGTCAAAAGTTTGCAGAAAAAATTCACCAGCTTGGGAATCCTTAACCGAAGCCAAATTTCCAGAGCTATTTATCAAAAGACCACCGAGTCAAGAAAGTGGTTACCCCGAGTTAGAATCCGGCGAAAAAAATTCAGATACACAAGCCGATACTGACTACTTCGTCGTAAGCCCTAAAAAAACAGTATTACCGCGTCTTCATACTCGCTACGACATCGCGGTAAAATGCTCGATTCATTCTTCGAAAAATACATTCGTGGCTGAAACCGTTGATATCTCTGAAGGTGGCCTGCACTTCAAAGATTTGTTGCCGGACTGGATTGCAGGTTACTTTCTAGTAACCGTAACGACACCCCAAGGATTGTATCAATTGATGTGTTCTTTGGTTGAAGATCAGAAAGAAAAGAAGCGGGTTCAAGTTGTCTCTGAAGAGTCAGATCCTCAGTACACGCTTTATAAAGACTGGCTTTTGACCTTAAAGTAACTATAATCGTTCTAATAACATTTTATCCTAACCAAATCTTCAATGATGCGTATTGATACAAAAAAGAAACAGTGTAGAAGCACCAATTTCACTGAATCCACTTGAGTTTTTAATCTAGTTTGATAGGTTTCCCTTCGGTTTAGAATAAGGGGAATTATGAAATCTATTATTTTTAGTTTAATCTTAATGGCAGCGCCAATCACTTTCGCTCAAGAAATTGCAGAGTTAAGTCGTCTTGTTAACTTACGAACTTTAGGTATTGATGCCGTTTACGGGAAAGCGTTATCGCCATCACAAAGTTTAGAAACTGAAAAATCAAAATTCGAGCGCATCCAATCTTCGAATGCGGCGATGCTTGCTGAAGTTGAAGCCGTTTCAAATGCGTTCGTGAAGCAAGGTCCACCCGATATGGTGCTGGGTAACGTCTACAACACGGTTGATAAATATGATAGCGAAGTGTCGGGTAAGGGCGGCCACATTTTATTTTTGGGTACGAATCCAAGTGCGGCGCAATCTAGAAATTTATTTATGATTTCTAAGGCCAAGCTGACAATGGCTAATCCGACGGCCGCCGTTTTAAATGTATTAACGTCGTATAAGCGATCTGCAAAGACGGCTGACTTTATTTACGCTTACGCTCAGCCTTTTGATTTAAAGGCCGGAAAGATTGTTTCCTACGAAGGAACTGAGACATCATGGTTGAAGCCAGAAGCTCAGGCGCCATTTGAAAATGCGCAAGATTACGTTTTAAAAAAATGCCGTAAATTATTAGGATGGAGATGTATCACATCGTTATACCGAACTGATTCCATTCCAGTGGGAAGCGATACGATGCAAGTTTTATTTATCGCGATGTACGACTTGGACGCGAATGCGGATCATGATGACTTTGCTAAAGATAAACGTTCTAAAAATCAAATCACGGGTAGTACCGCAATTTACATTGTGAAAGAAACAGCGGACTGGATGATGATTTACGGAACAGATCACCAATACAACAATGATAAAACAACATTTCAAGATTCAATTCAAAATGAAATGGACAAAGACGTGGGGCGATTCAAAGAGCGTCTAAGTGCTGACTTAGGAATTTCGGTTAAAGATATTAAGTAGTGTGTAGATAAAAATTTAAATTAAAAAAAAAGCCGACAATTGTGTCGGCTTTTTTTATTCTTAATTCGGTTGTGGTGCGCCCGGATTTGGTGGTGGGGGTTGTAATTTGTTTTGGACGATCATGGTTTGAGTTGGAAAAGCGAAATCCATCCTCATTTGCGTCACTAAGTGATGAATCAAAGTCAGGTAGCCTTCGGTGCGAACGTTTTCATCTTCTCCGGCGGCCATTTGAAAGTGAAAATTCACTAACACATTTAAACTGGATTCACCAAAACTATTTAGACTGATTGAAACGCGCGATTGATCAACCGTTAGGTCTTGCTTCAGCTGACTGCGCAAAGTCTGAATGAATTGTTGAATTTGTGGCATTGTCGCATCGTACGTTAGGCCAATGATCTGACGAAAACGGACCACGCCGTTACGGTCAGTTAAGTTATCAATTTTTTCTTTAGCCACGACAGAGTTCGGTAAAGTGATTGTTGAATTATAAAACGTACGGATGCGGGTTGATCTAAAGCCGACTTCTTCGACGAACCCTTCGGTTTCGCCGATTTTAATTCGGTCACCCATTTTAAAAGGTGCATCTAAAATAATTGTGATGGTTCCGAAAACATTCGCGACAGTGTCTTGGGCGGCAAAAGCTAAAGCTACACCACCAATACCAAGACCAGCTAAGAACGGAGCCACTTCGATCTTTAAACTTTGCATCAGCATTAAAATGCCAAAGATCACAACTAGCACTTTTAAAGTCTTCGTCGCAAGCGGCGCTAATTGATCATCAATTGTGGTATCTGTTTTTGAAGCCCACTCTTGCGCTAAGTTTCCGAAAGCGTCTGCTGCTAAGTAGCCGATGCGAATTAAGTTAAAGGCCAAGACGACTTTAACAAAAATTGTTAAATAATTTTCTAAATTGGGAGTTAGACTTAAGCTATCAATTAAAACACGCGCCAACAGGGCCGTTAAAATCCAACCCATACTTTTTTCGATTTCAAGTTTAACAAAAATTTGAACAAAGGTTTTTCCTTTTGAAAACTTATCGTCAAACTTGAATCTTTTAATCAACCAACTAAGACCAACTTTGATAAAACCTAAAAGAACAAATCCCGCGATCAAAACGACCCATTTCCAGCTTGGAATTAAGAAGATCACTTTTTCTGATAGGTCTTGCATCTCGGATGAAAGAAATTGGGCTCCGGCGTGAATGTTTAAATCGCTGGCGTTCATAGAAGTCCTTTAGAATTTAAGATCAGAACAATCGCGCCTAAGATAATGCGATAAACGCCAAAGTATTTTAATCCGTACTTATTTAAAACGGTAATGAAAATGCGAATCGCAAGAATGGCGAAGACGAATGAAAGAAAAATTCCCAAAGCTAGGTCAACCGACTGTGACATATCTAATATCTGTCTAATTTTCCATAATTTATAAAGTGTCGCCGCCGTTAACGTTGGAATGGCTAATATAAATGAAAACTCGGCCGCTTTTTCTCGGGTTAGGCCGACGACTTGTCCGCCGATAATCGTTGCGGCTGATCTTGAAACGCCGGGGATTAGGGCTAAACATTGAAATAGACCGATCAGACCTGATTTTTTGTTATTAAGCTCGCTTTCGGTATTTTTTTTAAAAACACGATCGATAAACAATAAAATGATACCACCGATGATCAGGGCCCAGGCCACAACGGTCGTGCTTTCAAGAAGCTCATCAATTTTGTGTTTCAGTAAAAATCCGAAAATAGCCGCCGGGATAAAGGCGATAAATACTTTTTTATAAAACTCTAAATTCCATTTTAAACGGTCGCGGTATAAAAAAACGACGGCAAAAATGGCACCGAATTGGATAATGACATCAAAAGCTTTTGTGAAATCTGAGGGTTCGATTTTTAAAAACGCCGATGTTATAATAAGGTGGCCGGTTGATGAAATGGGTAAGAATTCTGTCAAACCCTCTACGAAAGATAAAATAAAAACGTGCATAAGTGTCATAATCCACTTAGCTTTTGCTTTAACAATGGCATACTCAACCAATGGCTAGGCGCGTAAAATTAATAATTTACTATTTCTTACTAATTTAATCGTTATACGATTTTGGAAATAGAAAAAGTTCCAAGTTGGAACTAGCAAATAACTTAAACAGTTTTTCACGGAGGAAAACTTATGAGAAAAACCACACTTGGATTGGTTCTTTCGCTTCTAGTAGCGACAATCACTGCAAACGCCGCGCAATCAACAACTTACTTAGTAAAGTACAAAACGATCGCTGCTGTAAATAAAATGGCTGCCATGCAAACTGAAACTTTCGGTCTAGAGATGAAAGACATTCATCGTCCAGGACGTTTAGTGACTGTTTCAATCGCTAAAGCCAACGAAGCAAAAACAATTGCAGCTTTATACGCTGACAAAAATGTTGAATACGTAGTTCCTAACTTCAAAATCTATTCTTTCTCGGCTCCGGTATCTGCTGAAGCTTTAAAAGAGCAATACGCTTTAACAAAAGTAAACGCTGAAGCCGCTTGGGCCAAAGCAGGTAACAAAGGCAGCAAAAATGTTTTGTTAGCTGTTATCGATACAGGTGTTGATTACAGACACAAAAATTTAGCGGCAAACATGGTTGCTGGTTTTGACTTTAACGGGAACGATGCCGATCCAATGGATGAAACATCTTCTGCGAATCCAGGTCATGGAACACACTGTGCAGGTATCATCGGCGCGACTGGCGTTGTTGATGGTGGAATCTCTGGAATCAGTCCTGATGTTTCAATCATGCCTTTACGTTTCTTAGGTTCTGATGGATCAGGCGATTTAAATAACGCAATCAAAGCAATCGATTACGCGATTGAACACAAAGTTCAAGTGATCTCGGCTTCTTGGGGCGCTTCTGTTCCACTTTCTACAGCTAAACCATTAGTTGAAGCTTTAGAGCGCGCTGATAAAGCGGGAATCATTTTCGTTACTGCAGCTGCGAATGACGGAAAAAATAACGATAAAACGGACGTTTACCCTGCGAATGCTGGAACTGCGAACATGATCACTGTTGCGGCTTCTAATTCGACAGATGCTAAACCAAGCTGGTCTAACTACGGTAAAGCAAAAGTTTCTTTATCAGCTCCGGGCGAAGCGATCATGTCGACTTTACCAGGCGATAAATACGGAAATCTTTCTGGAACATCTATGGCGACACCACTAGTTGCCGGTATGGTTGCTTTCTTGAAAGCTCAAGATGCTTCATTAACTGGTGCTGAAGTTCGTTCATTATTACAAGCAACTGGTGCAAAAGTTCAAATCGAAACAGCATGTAACTGTCGTGTTGATGCTTTAGCAGCTGTTAATACTTTAGTTGATAAAAAGCCTTGGATGGTTCCTGCAGCTGCGACAATCGCAGAAAAAGGCACTTTACAATTAGCAATGAAAAACGCTTCAGGCGCAGTCTCATTTGTTTCTTCGAACCCAGCTGTAGCTACAGTTGATGCAAACGGTTTATTAACTGCGGTCACTTCTGGAACAACAACTGTTAAAGCAACTGATGCAACGGGCGCTTCTGTTGAATCATTAGATATCAACATCGGTGCGGTGGCTTCAACTCCGGCTCCGGGTAACCCGGGTCAACCAGGCGCTCCAGGTGATGGCAGCTGTCCACTTGGCGACCAAGCGACTTGCGATATGATTTGTAAAATCATGCCGTCAGCTCCATGGTGCAAATAGTTTCTTAGAATTTTCGAATCATAAATTTTAAGAGATAAAAAAGGACTCAGGATGAGTCCTTTTTTATTTTCTGCTTACTAAACAATCTAATGAATTAAATTCAGGGCCCTTTTGTCTCTGAATACATTTGGCCGAACCTTTGCTTTGTAGAAATGTGTCGATGACGATTTTAGTCACGAAAAAAAACTATAACAGGGGGATTCGCATGAAAGCATTCTTAACTCTAGCAACAACTCTAATTTTGGCTTTATCAGCTGAAGCACAAATTAGTTTAGGCCAACCGTCGTACGGTGGTAGCGGCTGTCCGTCAGGATCAGCATCGGTATCATTAACTCCGGATGGACAAACAATGTCTGTCTTATTCGACAGCTTTAAAGCTGAAGCGGGTAACACGACAGCTCGTCGTATTGATCGCGCGTCTTGTAACTTGCGCGTACCTATCAATGTTCCTCAAGGCTACTCTGTTGCTTTAATTTCTGTTGATTACCGTGGTTTCAATGCGGTTCCAGGTCAAGGCGCTTACACTCAATTCGATGCTGAATATTTTTACGCGGGTTCACGTGGTCCACGTTTCTCTAAACGTTTCGTTGGTCCAACTAGCGATGAATACCTAATCAATAATAAATTGATCGCGACAAGCATGGTTTGGTCTCCGTGCGGACAACAAGTTATTTTCGGTATCAACGCTTCTGCGACGGCAATGGCGAATTCACAAATGCAACAAACAATGATGATCGTCGATTCAGCCGACATCGCAGCGGGTATGTTGTACCAATTCTCTTGGAGACGTTGTCAGTAAAAGGTACCAGCTCACTTTTGGTAAAGCAGTGTGTTAAATGGTGTTGTAAGGAAGGCCTGGTGTGAACCGGGCCTTTTTTTTTTGATGACGGATGTTTTTAGGTTTGCCTACTATGGCTTCTATGTTTGCTGTTTTGTACAAATTCAAAATTAAATCTGGAATGGAACTACAATTCGAAAAATCGTGGGAGCAGATGACTTTCGAATTTCGAGATGTTCATGGTGGACTGGGTTCGTGCCTACACAAAGACGATGCCGGTCATTATTTGGCTTACGCCCGCTGGCCGCATCGCGAGATGTGGGCAGCTGATAAAAAAATAATAAATACGGCTGCCATGAGTGCTATGCGAGACTGCATTGAAGAGTCGTTTCCATCAACTCCGTTAACAATCATCAACGACCTTTTAGAAAAGTGACGCTGGCTTCAAAGCATGGCCGGCATATTGCTGCACTTGTTATTAAGCCACAGGAGTGGTGCGAATAATCCAAGGGGGGATTTTTTATGAAGTCAGTACTAAGCGTTTTGGTTTTTTGTTTCTCTGTTTCATCGCTTGCACAGATGCAGCTTGGTCAACCCACTTACGGTGGTAATGGGTGCCCACAAGGAACGGCTTCGGTTTCCTTATCTGACGATTCTAAAACTATGTCAGTGTTATTTGATCAATTTTCGTCTGAGGCGGGTAGCACAACTGGACGTCGTGTTGATCGTGCTTCTTGTAATTTGCGTATTCCT
>JACMQO010000140.1 GCA_014376935.1 Bdellovibrio sp. | reverse complement strand
CCTAAAACCCATGAAGCATTTGTGCCATCTGTTTGTAATACTTTTCCTGAGTTTGAAGTTTGCGTTGGTAATAAATTATTTAATGCCGCTACGGCCGTCGTTGCGTTCGTTCCACCTTTATTGATCGGAACTGCGGCCGACAAATTCGCAGGCGTTAAACTAGTAATTAAGCTACCGTCATTTGCTGGATATCGTGCCGAACCATCAAATTTTACAATTTGATTAATTCCCATTCCAGAATTTAAAGTTAAAACCGGAGTCGATGTTGACGTAGCGACACCAATGTCAGTGTTCGCCGAAGTCACTGAAGTCACCGAACCCGCACCACCACTGGACGCGATTTGAATACCGCCAGCTGAATGAGTGATTGTGACACCCGTTCCGGCCGTAATCGATTTATTTTCTAAAACTGCTCCGGCATTATCGTAACCTAAAATCTGATTTCCAGTTCCTTTAATCGGCGGCAACGTTAACGTGTAATCTGTAATTCCTGTTGTCGGCGCCTTTAATAAAATTTTGTTCGTATTCGTATTGTCGTAAAGGTAAATATTTTGCGTCGATAAACTTGTTGCAGAAATACTGGTCGTCGCGATATTTCCCGATCCATCACGCTTAACAATCGTACTAGCCGTGTTTGCGTTCGTTGCGGCTAAAGTATCAACCACACTTTGCGCAATTTGCGCGGCCGTTTTTGTTCCCACCGTTGACACAACCGTGGCACCAATCGTACCCGTCACATCACCTACTAAGGCCGTTGACGTTGAAACCGAACTGGCCGGCAGAAGCGCTGCAGAAATTTTTGCCGATCCATCTAATTGAACTAAATTATTTGCAGCCGTACCGGCAGCTAAAACCGCCGCCGTGCCTAAGCCTAAATTCGTCCGTGCCGTCGAAGCCGAAGTTAAATCAGATAAGTTATTTGATTTCTGCGCAGCGCCTACGATCCGTGTGTCATCACCCGCCGCTAATGTATTGGCCGAAGTTCCAACGACGGCGGTTATCACCGGAGCCGTTGTTCCGGAAGCAATTGTTAAATAAGAATTTGCTGAAGTCACATTCGTGACGGTACCTGATCCTGCACTGGGTGATACGCACGAGAAACTTGTTCCATTATAAGTTAAAACTTTTCCAGCCGTATTACAGTCTGGAAACCCCGTCTTTAAAGTGAAATCAGTATACGGACGCCCGGCTAATTTCACCGAATCACCCGCAAAATTTGAAAATGGAACACTGTTAATTTCAACGGACGGAAGTGTTTGCCATCCCGACGCCGAGGCATCATTAAATTGAATCACAATTTTTCTTTTATCTAAAATAGTAGGCACGTAATTACCGCCACTTTGGCAGGGTAAAGCTGTCGCTAAATTATTAAAAATATCCGAGTAACTTGCACCTGCGGCTGAATACGTTTGGATACCGCCACCTAAATTTAAATTCGTGATACCACCCGAAGATGTCATGCTGATTCCACCGAATGTCTCGACGTATAAAACGCAAACACCTGCCGGATCCAATGTCGTTATTTGAAACCCAACGCTGGGTGCTTCTAAAGCCGTTGTGTCGGGTTTCATAATTTTAACTTGTAACGTGACCGTTTTTGGAACCGCCATAGCCGTAGAAAACCACAAAAGTTGAAGACTAAACATGATGATAAGTTTAAAATTGTGTGAACGTCCCATGTTTAACTTATCGGTAGGATTCTAAAACTCTAGATGGTTTATAAGCGCCAAAACCGCACCCATGTTGAAAACAACAGAAATCAAGACTAAAAGACTAAAACAACTGTGGCCTATGGACCACAATCTCTGGTATCTGCAAAAGTTAAATGGCAATTGGTTTAAAACCAAAGAAATCGAAATCTCAAATTACGACATCTCTGATTTTTGAGATTTCGGTAAAGTCACAACAAAAGTTGTATTGGCTTTAGTAGAATCATAAGCCACACTTCCTTGATGCAAAAGCACAATTGAAGCGGCATTCGCAAGACCAAGCCCGTATCCTTGACCAATATCTTTTGTCGTAAAAAACGGAGTAAATAACTTAGACCGAATCGCTTTCGAAATACCAGTGCCTGAATCAGTCACCACGATTTGCACAGAATCCGTATATTCAAAAGCTGAAATTTGAATCCATCGATCTTTTAAATTCGAAACGGCTTCGATGCTATTATAGATTAAATTAAAAAGTGCTTGGGTCATTTGGACTTGGCGGCACTGAATAGATATCGTGGCTAAGTTCGGAGCGACTTCAAGCTTTGCACCAATTTCATTTAAACGGTCTTCGCACAATATTAAAACTTGAGCGATCAGTTCCTTAACGCTGACGGTGTCTATGATCGACTCTTGATCTTTGCTGGCGCTCGTTAAAATTGTTTTTGTTAAAAGGGCAATTTTTTTCGCCGATCGATTGATACTTTGCGTCCGTTTAAGAACCTCTGCAGGACTGATTTCACCAGACGACGCCAAGGTTTCTAAATATTCAGAATTTAGACTGATCGCCGTTAATGGCGTATTAATTTCATGAGCGAAGCCTCCTGAAACTAAACCCAAAGTGGCAACTCTTGAAATCTGTAACCTGTTCGATTCGGCTTCATGACGACTGCGATCATAACCTTCCGCTAAAAAGAAAGCGGCGGTGCAAGTGCAAACATAGACAAGTAAAGTGAAGTTTCCGCGCATCTCGGGTTCTAACGCTGACGCCCCCGTCCAACCTTTAAGCTCAAAAACACGTAAAGAGATCAGTAAAAATAAACTGATAAAACAAGCAATGGCACTGAGCCGCGCATTTCCGAAGAATTGAGTCAGCAGTGGTAAAAACAGAAATAATGGCACGGCTGGCGCAGAAATCCCGCCATACCAAAAGCCACTCATGATTGGAAAAACTAAATACGAAAGCATAACCGGAATTGAAGTCATGACCAAAGAGCCTGTTTGGCGTAATATCCAGGGTGTCGTAAAGCAAAATAACGACATAAAAACTCCAAGATACATCACCGGCTTTAAGCGCAATGCGATATCTTGAACAAGAATCGATAAAATTAATACAGCTGAAAACATAACTACTCCGAAAGAGACCGACGACAGCAGTAAAACTTTCGCTTTTAACTCTCCGTCGGGGGCAATTCGAATTTTTAAAGGAATAAATTTGTAAAGACGATCTAACATGCAGTCAGTTTAACGATCAATCTGACTTCAACAAGTAAAAAATAAATTTTAAGAATCGTTCGCCGCTACGCTTAAGTAAAGCCTAGCCGCGAACACTTTCCAAGTCTTACAAATTACGACGGTACTGCCCGCCAACTTCATACAATGCCTGCGACATCTGAAACAGCGAACAATGTCTTGAAGCATTTAGTAACGCTTCAAAAATATTTCCGCCACTTAAAGCCGTTTTCTTTAACGTTACTAATTGTTTTTCAGCCTCTGATTTATGACCGGCTTGAAATTTTTCAACGTTTTTTAACTGATCGCCTTTTTCTTCTTGCGAAGCGCGCGCCAATTCAATTTTTGCCGGCACGTAATTGGCCGCTAATGTTTTTGGATTAATGAACGTGTTCACACCGATGATCGGAAGCTCTCCCGAGTGTTTTAAATGCTCGTAGGTCATTGATTCTTCTTGAATCTTAGAGCGTTGGTACTGAGTTTCCATTGCCCCTAAGACGCCACCCCGTTCGTTGATGCGCTTAAATTCTTCTAAAACCGCTTCTTCAACTAATTCTGTTAGTTCTTCGATGAAGTAACTGCCTTGGGTTGGGTTTTCATTTTTCGTCATACCAAATTCGCGGTTGATGATCATTTGAATCGCCATCGCACGACGAACTGATTCTTCAGTAGGTGTCGTGATCGCTTCGTCATACGCGTTGGTATGAAGGGAATTACAATTATCGTAAATCGCAATCAATGCTTGAAGCGTTGTTCTGATATCGTTAAAGTCGATCTCTTGCGCATGCAGCGAACGACCCGATGTTTGAATGTGGTATTTTAGTTTTTGCGATCGATCATTTCCTTTGTACAAGTCTTTCATCGCAATCGCCCAAATGCGACGCGCGACTTTTCCTAAAACGGCGTATTCAGCGTCAAGACCATTACTAAAAAAGAATGATAAATTCGGCGCAAAGTCATCAATCTTAAGACCGCGCGATAAATAGTATTCAACAAAGGTAAATCCATTTGAAAGAGTAAACGCGAGTTGGCTGATCGGATTCGCTCCGGCTTCAGCGATATGGTAACCAGAAATACTGACCGAGTAGAAATTTTTAATAAGGTTTGTCGTAAAGTACTGCTGAATATCACCCATCATTTTTAAAGCAAAATTGATCGAAAAAATACACGTGTTCTGACCTTGATCTTCTTTTAAAATATCGGCTTGAACGGTACCACGAACCATCTGCAAAGTTTTTGTTTTGGTTTCTTGCCATTCACTTTCAGTTAATTTTCGGCCTAACTGCTTTTCTTTATGTTCGACCTGTTGATCGATCGCCGTATTAAAGTAAAATGCTAAAATCATCGGCGCTGGCCCGTTGATGGTCAAACTGACAGACGTATTCGGATCACAAAGATCGAAACCGGCGTACAGTTTTTTCATATCTTCTAGAGTGCAAATACTAACGCCCGACTCTCCGACTTTACCAAAAATATCAGGTCGACGATTTGGATCTTGTCCATACAATGTGACTGAATCAAAAGCGGTTGAAAGCCTGTGGGCTTTTTCACCTTCACATAAATAGTGAAATCTTTTATTGGTGCGTTCGGGAGTTCCTTCACCCGCAAACATACGCTTAGGGTCTTCGTCCGCGCGCTTTAACGGAAACACGCCCGCTGAAAAAGGAAATTCGCCCGGAATATTTTCTAATTTTAAAAATTTAAAGCGGTCGCCCCAATCAGTTAGATTCGGAAGAACGACTTTACGAATTTTTGTGCCGCTTAAAGTTTTTGAAACTAAATTTTGTCTAATCTCTTTATCGCGAACCTTGAAAACTAATTCATCGGCGGCATAGGCTTTCTTTAAATCGTCCCAGCCATTTAACATATCTAATTCGGCCGCTTCGAAATCTTTTTTAAGCTCGGTCGTCTTTTGTTCAGCCTTTAAAGGATCAAAAAGATTTTCTTTTTTTAATAAATCTAAAGCCCCAAGCTTTGAGGCATTCATGGCTAACTGATTCACGCGCGCTTTGTATTTTCTGGCGTTAGATACAATTTCAGCTAGGTAATTTTGACGTTCGGACGGAATGATCACATGTTCGTCAGCAGATAAAATATTTTTTCGGTAGTCTGCGTCGACAGCCGGAAGCGCATTTTTTGCAACTAAGGCATCCATCACGCTAAAGAAAAGTTGATTCAGGCCACCATCATTAAACTGACTGGCCTGAGTTAAAAAGACCGGAACTTTGATTTGATCATCAAAAATTTTACGCGACCTTTTATACTGTTTCGTCACATCACGTAACGCATCTTGCGCCCCGCGGCGATCGGCTTTATTCACTGCTACAAAATCTGCAAAATCAATCATGTCAATTTTTTCTAACTGTGACTGCGCGCCAAAATCAGACGTCATCACGTACATCGACATATCACTGACTTCAGTGATGGCCATATTTCCCTGACCGATACCTGATGTTTCAGCGATAATAAAATCGAAATCAAGCTGGCGCATAAAGTTTAAAATATCTGGCAACGTCGATGCGATCTCTTTCCCTGACCCGCGCGATGCCACGGAACGCATGTAGATGTTCTGTCTAGATAATGAATTCATACGAATACGGTCACCCAGTAACGACCCACCCGTTTTACGCTTTGATGGATCAACGCAAACAATACCCAATTTTTTATCCGGGTATGCGTTTAAAAATCGTTGCGACATTTCATCAATTAATGACGACTTACCCGCACCACCGGTTCCGGTGATACCTAAAACCAAAGGTTTTTTCTTGGCCGCAAAATTTGACAAGCCCCATTGATCCAAAGACGCAGATTTGACGCCATTTTCAATCGCGGTTAATGCCAGGCCGATTTGGACTGATGGAACTAAATCACCTTCAAAAATATTTTTCTTGGTACCAAATTTTTTCTGAGCTTCTAACAGGTCAAAGTCACAGCCATCGATGATCATTTTGATCATGCCCTCTAGGCCCAGTTTTCGGCCGTCATCCGGATGAAAAATCTGGGCAATGCCGTAATCTTCTAATTCTTTTTTCTCATCGTGAACGATGACGCCGCCACCACCACCATAAATTTTCACGTAACCCGCACCCGCCTCATTCAGTAAGTCTTTTAAGTATTTGAAATACTCCATGTGACCACCCTGATACGAAGAGATACAAACACCCTGTGCGCCTTCTTGCAAAATGGCTTTTGCCACGTCTTGCACTGATCGATTGTGACCTAGATGAATCACTTCGGCGCCGAAGTCTTGAATAATTCGACGCATGATATTGATCGAGGCGTCGTGACCATCAAAAAGGGCTGCGGCCGTGACGATACGAATCGGATTTTTTAACGTAGGCTTAGTGACAGGCGTAGGCGTGCTCATGAATTAGTTTCCTTGAAAATTGGGTTTTCTTTTTTCGATAAAAGCCGTCATGCCTTCACGCGTGTCATCAGAATTAAACAACTGCGCAAAGATGTCGGCTTCGTTGGTCAAAGCTTTCTCGGTTTCTAAATCGTAGGCTTCGTTGATGGACTTTTTTGCTTGCGAAATGGCTAATGGTGATCGGCTTAACATCAAATTAATTTTTTTCATCACCGCAGGAATTAATTCCGCTAACGGGACAACGTCATTAACCAGTCCGTATTTCATCGCGGCCTCGGCCGTGATAATTTCTGCCGTCATGGTTAATTCACGAGCGCGTCTGCTTCCTACGGCACGCGTTAGCTTTACAGTTCCGCCAAAACCTGGAATTAAACCAAGGCTGACTTCAGGTAAACCAAACTTTGCATTTTCACTGGCGATGATAAAATCACAACCTAATGCCAATTCACAACCACCGCCTAAGGCAAAACCATTGACGGCCGCAATGACGGGTACTTTTAAAAGGCTTAGTTCATGAAAAATACTTTGACCGCGTTTTGCAAATTGCATCGCTTGGTCTTCATTCATATCTTTCATTTCTTTGATATCAGCACCCGCAACGAAGGCTTTTTCGCCCGCGCCCGTGATGATTAACGCTTTGACGTGTTCAAAATCCATTTCTGAAATTTGGCGTAAAGCATCGCCCATATCATGAAGCACTTGAAGATTCAGCGCATTTAATGATTCAGGTCGATTGATCGTTAAAGTCCAAACGCCGTTGTCTGCGCTTTCTAATTTAATGGATTGGTATGTATTCGACATTTATAAATTCCTTTTAAAATTATTTCGCGTAGTTGTAAAAACCGCGACCTGATTTTTTACCTAACCAACCCGCTTGTACATATTTCACTAATAAGGGACACGGACGGTATTTTGAATCACCCAAGCCGTCATGCAGAACATTCATAATCGCAAGGCAGGTATCTAACCCGATGAAGTCGGCTAACGTTAACGGACCCATCGGTTGGTTTGTTCCTAATTTCATCGCTTGATCGATGGATTCAACAGACGCGATGCCTTCGTGAAGCGTGTAAACCGCTTCGTTAATCATCGGCATCAAAATGCGGTTCACGATAAAGCCAGGCATATCTTTTGTTGATTCTACAAAAGTTTTCCCTAATTTTTCGGCCAGTTGTTTTGTCGTCGCAAAAGTTTCATCGGCCGTTTGTAAACCGCGAATGCCTTCAACTAATTGCATGACCGGCACCGGATTCATAAAATGCATTCCCGCGACTTGCGTAGGACGTTTCGTCACGGCCGCAATCTGCGTGATCGAAATCGATGACGTATTCGAAGTTAAGATCGCTTCGGCTTTTACGGTTTCATCTAATTCACGAAAAATTTTTAGCTTCAGATCAATATTTTCTGTGGCCGCCTCGACGACAAAATCGCACGTCGCAAGATCTGCCATTTTTGTTGTGGCTTGAATTTTTGCTAACAAACTTTTTTTCTGATCTTCAGTGAAAATTCCTTTCTTAATTTGACGATCACAACTTGAAGCAATCATCCCAAGACCTTTGTCTAAAGACGCGGGCATAACGTCGAACATGACAACGTCGTAACCTGTTGCTGCCGCCACTTGCGAAATACCATTTCCCATTTGGCCTGCTCCGACCACACCGATTTTTTTGATTGAATTGAAATTAACCATTTTTAGCCCCTTTTAAATTTTAATTTTAAGATGCGTTCTTTATAACAAAGAACTGGCCTTGATTGCAGGGTTTTTACCTCTGAAAATGGATTAGTGCTATTCGTCATCAGTCTTTTTCTTCAATTTCCAGCTTTTGCTGCGATCAGCGACAACCTGAACGCTAGTTTTGATTCGTTTTCGAGCCAGCAAATGCCCTTTTTTAAGACTCCGCAAAGCCCTTTTCCATCGGGCGCCACTTTACTTGAAAATCTAGAAAAGAACAAAGTCGGCCACACCTTAAAAGCCGAACTGTATTACAAATACAAAAATGAAAGTTTCTCCAAAGCCGATTTACGCCCAATCTTTCCGACCCACATTTCACAATCCATCATTGATCCGAAAACAAAAAAACGCTGGTCTGTTTTAGAAACGCGTGTTGATACAATATTAACGTATGATACGAAAACAAAAGTAACGGCGCAGTTTAGTATCGATGATGTCACGTCAGACCCTTACGACACGGGTTACGCACTGACGCTAAAAGATAGTTACTTAAAGGCGAAACCTGGTGATGCAGAAAAAGTGTTGACGACAATTCCGGGCGGAACGCGCTTTACAGTTCTAAAATACAAATCAGGTTTTGCCGAAGTCAGTTTCAAAAATTATGTCGGCTTCGTATCGGTGTCTGAATTGATCACAAAATTTGACTTTGCAACGTACGTCTTTGCGAACAAGAAATGGAATATCGTTAAGCGGCGCACTTTTGATTTTATCGAAACAAACGACGGTCAAAAAATATCTTTCAACAACGTGTCGGGCGTCGTGGCTCCGGATCAGATCGGCATTATTGGTTCGGGCACGCAAAAGATTCCGCTATGGAGCCGTGTTGAACTTTCAACACGAACAAAGCCCGCTTGGATTCAAAGTCAAATCAAAGGTCACGGAACCGTTTGGTGGAAGCCTTTGGAATCAAGCGAAGAGAAAATCTATACCATCGATGATTTATTAAAAAAAGAAATCGCATCCATCAGCTTTCACCCCAAAGACCCCATGAAAGCCATTCTGTCGGCCAATGGCGTTTTTATGACTGATGATGGATATCATTGGAAAGAGTTAAAAGAATTTAAAAGCTTTAACGGCCCTGTTCACTACTTCAATGACCTTATGATTTTTGTCGGTAATTTCAGAAGCACCGATCACGGAAAAACTTTTGAAAACTACATTCAAATCGAAAAATTAGCGTCGGCCATTCAAAATGAATATGGTTTTTTACCGAAGAACTTGCAAGTTAAACGCATCGAAACGGTCGCTCCGTATGTTTTAAAAATTGAAGTTGAAACCGGACATCGGCGCATCCGCATGCAAAGCCCTTTATTTGCCCAGACATGGAGTGCCGTCAAAGGTTAGTTCGTGGATTCGGATTTCGTCGTCGCTTTGGGCAACGCAACCGTCGCAGGCATCAGATGTTTGTCATAGTACTCAGACCAAATAGGATCCATTTTAGAATACACGGTAAACTGCAATTGCTGTCGATTCGCACGCTCGAAATCAGTCGTCGGAACCGGTTTTAATATTTTCAAATGAATCGTGCGGTTCTTACGATCTTTGTTGGGTAAGATGTGATTTTTCGGTAATATTTCGTAAGCACCCGTGATAACCACCGGCACAACCGGAACCCCTGCCGACATCGCAAATAAAAAAGGACCCGCTTTGAACGGAAATAAATGCGGTCCGTAAAAACGACCACCTTCAGGTGAAAGCGCGAATTTTTCTTTATTGTGAAATCTAGTTTTTGCTTCTTCGTAAACTTTGTAAACTTCTTCGCGGTTATTTCTGGCGATCGGCAATGTACCCATCATGCGCATCGTGTGCGAAAAAACCGGTATTTTAAAAAGTTCAGCCTTGGCTCCAAAGCGGGATTCAGGAATTGCGGCACAGATAGCAAATACGTCATAAAAGCTAGAGTGATTAAATAAAAATAAACAGCCTTCATCCGGAATATTTTCGCGGCCTTCGACTTGAACATCAACGCCGAACATCCAGCAGTTTAGACGTCCCCAGATATTTAGAAAAAATGTATCGGTGTTTCGGTTGTTAAAAATTAATTTGGTGATAATAGCCGACGGCCCCAGCACTAAAACAAGCACCGGTATAAAAAATGTCATGATGATGGATCTGATATACCAAATAATTTTCATTTAACTGTCCAAACTCTATTTTTTTTCAGGCTGCGAAAACAAACGTTTTATGGCGACTTCGATTTGGCGGTTTTTGTAGGCCGAATGTTCAGATTCACCCGACTGCATTTTTTTAAAAGCATCGTCGGTAAAAATTTGAACTTCAAACGGATAAAAGAAACTAAATTTTTTGCCGTTTGGTCCCTGGGCGTGAATCATTTTTCGTGAAATGAACTTAATGTACTTAAAGTCTTTGGCCGAAAATGGATTTTCTTTTCTGAACAAACCTAAAAATGCGTTTTTATTCATTTTTAATTTATGATTTAAAAGGCGGTCAATTTTAGCCGAAGTTAGAATTTTGTTATGGCCATGCTTAACTGTTAATTTATCACACACCGCCAGAAATTCTTCGACCGGAAACATATTATTTGAAGACTGTTCAGGCATAATTTGTGGGTAGCTAATCAAGTTTTCATCGACTAAAAAACGAATCACTTGAAACGAATCAAAAACCGAGTTGGTCACAAAACGCACGCCGATTTTATCGAAGATCTTCATCGCCAAAGCTTCAGGTCTGGCTAAAAGTTTAATCACCGTGCTAGTCGATGTCTTGTAAGGTTTGGCTTGAAAATTCACGAGCTCAACCGAAGGGTGACCTTCTTTTGCGTAGGACTTAAGATAAAGTTTTTCATCTTGAACGATGGCTTGTTCAAAAGGCGTTAGAATTTGTTTTTGAATCTCTTCTGAAAACGAACTAAACAGGTCTGTCTCTGTGTGAATGAAAACGTGCATGCAGCGAAGAACCGCGCACGACCACTTTTGCAAACCCGGCTCATCGATCTGCGAAGCGTAGATTAACAACTGTCGAATATCACTCAAAGTAGCTTTGTTTTTAATAACTTCGGGGATTTCATTAATGTCGATTTTAAGTTTCTCGGTCATTAAAACTAAAGCGCGGCGGTGAAAATACCAAAGTCTTTCCAGTTCGTCTTGATCTTGGATATCAAATCCGTAACTTTTAATAAAGGCTTCTGCATCATCTAAGTTATGAATATGAAGACGTGGGGTATCTAATGCCGACGCCCCACCTGCAACAACAGATAGGGACGAAGAATCAAATGAGTAAATTGAAGAGTGTGTTCCAGGCATTGAACCTAGACTATTGAATTATTCCGCAACGAGCAACCGTGAATTGACCTAGTGTGCCGGACTGAGCAGCGCCACCGTCTACGTTCGCTGTGTTCTGGAATCTAACGACTCCGCTGAAAGTTTGCGCATTCAAAGTTCCATCGAAACGAACGATTCCGTAGTTATCCGAGAAGCTCACATAACCAACACCCGTTGATGTGCTGAATTGTCCGCTGATTTGCGAACTTTTCGAACTTGCAAATTCTAAGGCAATTGGATCAGAACCGCTTAATGTGTAGCTGTCGTAAACTTTGATCGACATTGAAGACGATGCTGCAACGATATTTCCACTTGCATCTAATTTGATTGCGCCGTTAAAAATGACTCCTGTGTTATTACTAGCGGTGGCGCTAATAGTTCCCACTTCACTTGAAGAAATTGTTGCTGACAATAAAGCTTTCACACGCGCTTCAAACGAAGCGGCCGTCGCTGTTGTATCGTAAATTTGCCCGACAGCCGAAGTGCCGTTGGCGCAAGTAACTGCGGTATTTAAGCCGCCGACAGAAGTTGTGTTTGATCGAACGACAGAGGCTGACTTATCGGCTGCGGGGTTACACGCTACCAAGAATAAGATTGGAATTAAGATTAATAATTTGTTCATAAAGCCTCCTTATCAACTTTGAAACGAAAAGTGTTTCATCTTTATATAAGGCAATCCGCAGGCCAATTTAACCCATCAACTTGAGACAGTTTTTCATTTTTTTGTGCTGATTTGAGACATTCAACGCGACTGAGAAAGGGCGTGACTTATTTTGCTTTTTTGTCTTTGCGACCGTCAAAATAGTATTCACCGCATAACGCTAAGATAACACCTGCGACGATGGCCATATCAGCCACATTAAAGACTCCGGTGCGGAGCGGACCCACAACTTCAATCAGCATAAAATCGACCACGTGCCCGTTTTCATGAACGACTCGGTCCCACAAATTTCCAAACCCACCTGCTAAAATGAACGAATAGGCGATCAAATTTACTTTCGATGTTTCTTTTTTAAGAAGGTACCAAAGCATTCCGCCCAATCCCAAAACAACAAGCACTGCAAATATGATGAATCGAAGTTGATGAGAAAGCCCCCCACCTAAACCTAAAAAAGCACCGGGATTTTCTGCGTACACGAATTGAAAAAATTCACCCAAATAGTAACGTGGGCTTTGGCCCATCATTGTTTGCACGGCCCAGTATTTCGTTGCTTGATCAATCAGAATGACGAAAAATAAAATAGTGAAAACGACGACTAACTTATATTTTAAACTCAATTTTTCAACAATCGTTGCTGCAGTTTGCATTTTTTTAGTCTGTAAGACGTTCACCGCAAACGCAACCGAAATTTCTCCGTTAATTGGATTCGGACAAGAGGATTTTTCGTTCGATTTAGAAAAAGTTACGGCCAGTTCTGGCGCCATCACTTTTAAACCTAATATTTCGGGCATCACGCGCTTAGGAGTCAATGCCTACGGATTTGGCGTAGGGTTAGGGTTTCGTGGATCTTCAAAAGAAATCGACCCGCAATACGGAACAACGAAGTTCTTCGACTTACAATTAAGTTACCAACAAAAAGATTGGGGCATCGAAGCCTTCTATCAAACCTACAAAGGTTTCTACACAACAAGCACGGCACAATTACAACTACAACCTGATCTTGAATTCAAACACTATGGCCTGATGGGACGATATGCCTTGTCGGGCGGAGATTTTTCTTTGGCCGGGCTTATGGATCAATCAGATGACATTACCCCTGCCCCCGGAAAGTTTTTTGTCGTGGGAGGACTTCGACATCATGATCTGAACACCTCGACGTCACTTTTGATTCAAGAAAACGTGGGTGTGAATACCCCTTTCGAAAATCTGCGCCGCTTGAAAGTGACCTCACTTAACTTAGGGTTGGGCTACGGAAAAACTTGGATCAGCGACAATCGATTTTTTATCGGCGGACTGGTCGACGGGTTGATGACGACCGGTATGTATAACTTTGAAAGCACAACGGGTACAACCAGTTCAACCTACGGCACACCCAGTTTTAATTTACGGTTAGGAACGGGCTACGCCGGCGAAACTTTTAAAACCGGAATCAGCTTAGCGATGGATTTAACAACTCTGTCTGCGCCGGGTGGCGTTTACGTTAAACCCAGCGCGCATCGCCTGATGCTTTATTTTCGTTTAGCTTTATAGAAACAAAAGGAATACTCTTGCACACAAATAACTTCATTTCATTAAATCTAAACGAAAATATTTTAAAAGTTATAAAAGACATTTCTTTTTCCGAAATGACGCCGATTCAGGCCGCAACTATTCCGCTTTTACTAGCCGGTCAGGATTTAATCGGTCAGTCAAAAACCGGCAGCGGCAAAACGGCCGCGTTTGTTATTCCCATTTTACAAAAAATGGACGTTTCAATTTTGAAGCCGCAGGCTTTGATTCTGTGCCCAACGCGCGAACTTTGTGATCAGGTTTTAAAAGAGTGTCAAAAATTTTCTAAATATATTTTAAATTTTAAATCTGTGGCCCTGGTCGGTGGCCAACCGTACCCCGAGCAGATCGAAGCGCTTGAACATGGCGTCCATTTAATCGTCGGTACCCCTGGCCGAACGCTAGAGCACTTTAAAAGTGGTTACGTTGAAGTCAGCCATTTAAAAACGTTTGTCTTAGATGAAGCGGATCGATTACTTGAAGAAGGCTTTGCAGACGAAATGAAAGCGATTCTTGAAAAGCTTCCGAAAGAACGCCAAACTGTGTTTTTCTCGGCGACGTTTCCGGACAGCATGGAAGAACTGAGTCGTCTTTACCAAAAAAATGTTCAGCGCGTAACGATCAAAGAATCGCCTCAAACCCAATCCGCAATTCAACAATTCGTGTACGCGGCCGAAAAGCCGCAAAAAATTGAAACGCTGATTCAAATACTACAAACCCACCCGTCCATGAGCACCTTAATTTTTTGCCGCACGAAAGCCGCCGTGGACGAAATTGGAAAATTACTAAGTGAATCCAAAGTCAGCAGCCAAATTCTGCACGCGGACCTAAAACAAGTCGACCGCGACCGCGCAACGGCTTTATTTAGAAACGGAAGCCTTCGTATATTGGTTGCAACTGATGTGGCGGCGCGCGGACTTGATATCGACACGTTAGAATTAGTGATTAATTATGATTTACCTTCAAGCACAGATATTTACATTCACCGCATCGGTCGTACAGGACGCGCCGGACGAAAAGGCACGGCCGTTTCGATCGCCACCGAATACGAAATTCCGTTGATGGCCGAAATTGAAAAGGCCACCGGCGTTACGATGATTCGACAAAATCTAGCAGCAAATCTTTCGAAAAAACTAAGCACCGAATTTCAAAATACTTTGATGAAGACCGTGCAGATTGCGGCGGGCTCTGCCGATGGATTAAGTGCAGAACAAATTTTGGTTCTGTTAACCTCTGGGCCGCAGGCGATGATCAAATCGCAAATTGGCCGCATCGAAGTTCAGAATCAATTCAGCTTTATCGCGGTGAAACCTAGCCTAGCTGAAAAACTTTTATTGAAACTAAATAAAACAACTTTTAACAGATACGAAATAAATTTACTGAGTTAATTAGCCTACGCTCTTATTTGCTTTTTCAAGCGCTTCAACTCTTTGAATTAAGTCATGATCTAAAATAGAAGCTCTGATTTTTAAATAAGAATTGCTTAACGTCTGGTATGATATTCCTAAACGGATGCTTTCTTGCTTAATACTGTTTAGAACATCTGCGTCCAAACGAATTGAAATCGCCACTTTTGTTTCTGATTCAGAAATGGCTTCAGTTACTTTTTGAGGTTTACGAGTCGCTTTTGCTTTTTTCATCGCTTGTTTTAAATCCATTATTTCACCTTAACCTTTCTTGCCGATATGAACTTCACCCAGCACATTTTTAGCTTATTTATTTCGACGTTTGTTTCTTAAAATATCGATCCATATCTTCAATCCAGCAGGCGGCACGCTCAGACTGTTCTGGCAAAACAGAATCGATCGACTGTGCGGCCATCGTGATTTCTTTGCCGTTTACAAAAATTCCGAAACCTTCAGGTTGCCCGTCTAAATCCTTATCACACCCGAAAAAAAATGTAAGCGCTTTTGCATTTGGCGAATCAATTAGAAGCCAATCACGTCGTGAATCCATTTCGGCCATGTAGTTCGGACAAATTTTGTGAATAGCATCAATGACCGTCTTGTTATCACGAATTTCGACCGGCAAAGTTTCAACCGGCATTAAATCATTCGGCGAAGAATAACTTTTACAAGGATCAGCGTACTTCCATTTTTTAACTTCAGCGACGTCCATCATCCAATTCAGCCGGTCACCACTATCTTTTGATTTGTGTAAATCACCGCGCACAAAAAAGCGTTCACCCATTTGCTCTTGGGCCACTGATTGTTTTTCAAAAAAGGGAGAGATTAATTTTTCGTCAGCTAAAATGAGTCCAATTTTTTTAAGCTCTGGCTTTTCATTTTTTTCAACACGCACT
>JACMQO010000139.1 GCA_014376935.1 Bdellovibrio sp. | reverse complement strand
GCGATGAAGCACTTGAATTTAAACGGTCTGAAACTTCTTTCCAAAGGCCGGCATTTTTTAGCGAATCTTCAACTTTTTCATCAATGTAAGACTTTTTCTTAATCCCGCGGATACGTAACCCGTAGGCAATATTTTCGTAAATACTTTTAGGAAATGGATTCGGCTTTTGAAATACCATCCCGATCTTCATACGAACTTCGATCGGATCAAGATCTGAAGATAAAATATTTATTTTATCCGGGAACAGATCAATCGCGCCGTCGTATTTGACGTTGCCATAAAGATCATGCATGCGATTAAAGCAGCGTAGCAAGGTCGTCTTACCGCAACCCGACGGGCCAATTAGGGCCGTAATCTTATTTTCATAAACTGGAAGACTTACGTTTTTCAAAACAAGCTTATCTTCTGAGTAGCTAAAATTTAGATTTTTGACTTCGGCTTTGATATTCATTGTCGACCGTAATCGTCTTGGTAGCGAACGATGTCTTTTTCAGAAAACGAAACACCGACTTGAACCTCAACAAATTCAACGACACTTTTTGAATTATTGATAACACGGTGTTTTGCACCGGCCGGTATAAAGATATGTTGCCCCGCTTTTAAATGATGATCTTGATCATTTAGAACGACGGTGGCTTCGCCCTTAACTACCACCCAATGTTCGGACCGATGCTGGTGCGATTGGTAAGAATTTTTTTGGCCGGCATCCACTTTAATGATTTTTGCTTTGTAATAGGGCTCTTCTTTTAAAACTTCGAATTGGCCCCAAGGTCTAATTTCAAAGCTTCGTGTCGCAACGGTTTCAGGATTTTTTTCTTTAACAAGCTCGACTAAATCTTTTACTTTTTGCGACTGACCTTTTTGACAAATCAACAGGGCATCTTCGGTGTCGACCACGATTAAATTATCGACGCCAACAAAACCGATTGCTTTTTTTTGATCTGAAAATACCGAATTACCTATTGCCGAAACTTCATAAGGTTTTATTTCTGGATCTTGGCGCATTTGCTCAAGAACATCCCAAGAACCTAAGTCGCTCCAGCCAATATCACACGGAACACAGCTTAAGCGATCTGAATTCAATTTCTCTATAATCGCAAAATCGATCGAAATACTTTTTACCGCCGCATAGATAGGCTTGAAGTTATCAAGTTGTGAATTAAGCTTTGAAATAACCGACCACATTTCAGGCTGAAGAGCTTGAAAGTGTTTAATCATTTCACTGACTTTAAAAATAAAAATTCCGGCATTCCAAAAGTAGTGTCCATCTTGAACAAATTTTTCGGCCGTTTCATAATTTGGTTTTTCGTGAAACTTTAAAACTGGGCCCGCTATGTTCAGCTGACTATTTTTATCGGTTTGAATGTAACCAAAGCCAGTCTCAATACGCTCCGGACGAATTCCTAATATAACAATTTTATTTTTTGCCGCCGCTTCGTAGGCTTTCGCGATAGCGATATGAAAGGCTTTTTCGTTTGTGATCAATGCATCTGAAGAAAAAACTCCAACGACTTCATTTTCTAACCCCTGCAACTGTAAAAATCGACAGGCAACCGCGATCGCCGCAGCCGTATTTTTACCTTCCGGTTCGTAAATCACTTTATTCACTAAAGACCGATCATCAGCGATTTGTTTTTGGGTTAAAGTCGACAATTTTTCAGAAGTCACGATTAACGACGGTTCGTAATTTTGCAAACGCTCTAACGTTAATGTCTGTAATGATTTTTCCAACAAGGGGGCAAACTGTTTAGGAAACAGCGTACGCGACATCGGCCAAAGCCTTGTCCCACTCCCACCACTAAGTACTATCGGAATTAATTTCATGGTTATAAAATTGCCTTTAAAACTTTAAAGGGGCAACTCTTTTGGCTTTAGGATTGCTTTAAGAAACCGTAACAGAAAGATTTGGGTCGTTAAGGCCCCAAAAGAATCATCTAAATAGCTGATTTGCTTTCAAAACAAACAAACCGGGGGAAATATGAAGTTATCATTGTTAGCGATTGGGGCTGTTTTAGCACTCTCTACATCAGCATTAGCTCAGAATGTCGTAATTCGCGGCGTACGCCTTTCAGGATCAGGTTGTGATTCGGCCGCAAGTAGCGCAACCGTCACTCCTGACGGACAAACATTATCTCTACTTTTTGATAACTACGGCATCGAAATCGGCCAAGGTTCAAGTAACCCTCAAGCGACAAGTTTACAAAAAGATTGCCGCGTTTTAATCGACATTGACGTCAAAGCCGGAGTTCAATACGCCCTTCAACAAACAGACTACCGCGGTTTCGCCGCCATCCCAGCTTCTGCAACAGCTATGCACAGATTCACCCAAGTTGTACCAAACCAACCGATCGCATCAATGCGCGAAGCCATCTTAACAGGCCCACAAAGCGGAGATTACGCGGTATCGGTCATTCAAAAACCAGGACGCTTAATTTACTCGGCATGTAACACAAAATCACAAACGATCGAATTATTATCAACATTATCAGTGCAATATTTAAGAGGCACATCAGATAGAACAATGGCCATGATCAACCTAGATTCAATCGACACAGGCCTAGCATCATCGTTCAAATTAAGCTGGAGACCATGCCGCTAATCGGAAAGAATTAGCAGCAAAAAAAGAAACTCCAGCCCTTCCCAACATAAAATTAATCAAAAAAACAAAAGGGTTAGACAAAAAATCTAACCCTTTTGTTTTAATATCGAAGTAACCCTGCCATCAGCTCAAAGGAACGAACTAAGCTACTTTCAACTTTTTAAGTCCATCCGAAATAAGTAATCTCATCAACACCTGATAAGGTATCCCTTTATTAGCTGCAATTTCTTTTAACTCTCGCAACATCTCTTCTTCCAAAGCAATACTCGTAGGCTTTCGACGAGCCCCTTTTAAACGGCTAAGACCAGCCAATACTTCTTTCGTATCAAACTCAATACGGTCATAAGTTTTTAATCGTTTTACTGATTTCTTCATATAAAGCCCTTTCTTTCTTACTTGCGGCCCGGCCGCTGATTGGACGAACTCGACCATCTCTTAATGTAAAAACAACGGATAGCATTCGACCCATCTCTGTAGGCCCTATCAAACAGAGCCGTTCTTCATCAACAACCGGAGTAACTTGTCGACCCAAAGGAACAGCCATTTTCATTTCGAACACCGACTCAATCTCATCAAGACCAACATCATGCTTTTTAGAACTTTTTTGACTATTGCCAATATCCCACTCAAATTCAAAAGCTTCGTTTTGCTGATACCAATAAGCCAACCAAAGTAGAAATCTAAACTGCGCCATTTAAACACCAATCTCCACCGTTGCGCACAACCACATGTATAACACTATAGCACACTATACTAAAAGTCAATAGCTAAAAATAGTGACAGCTGAACCAATTAAATAACTTATTATAAAGACTGGATTCTACAATAAAAGCAGAGCATCCAAAAAAAAAATCACAGCCCCAACCACAAAACCAAAAAAAAATCCTGAAAGTACTCTTTCAGGATTCTCATCCGCAAATAAAAATAAACTAAAAAACCAGAAGCCAACTTAAGGATGAAGCGAAGCAACCATTCCGAGCCAATCCCCAGAAAACCAGCCTAAGCAAAAACCTTAAACAAACAACCCCTTGACCCGACGAATCTCTTCCGCAAAAGCACGCATCTGAACCTGAACTTGATCCACTTTCTGAATCACAGAGTTAAAATCTTTCTCTTTCTTAAAAGCAAACTTAACATCTTTCAAAGCCTGTCTAGCGCCTTCGATCGAAAATTTATCACGGTACAAAAGTTTACGAATCAAGAACGCATTTTCGACATCTTTCTTCGTATAAAGACGTTGGTTATTTGAAGCCTTCTTAGGCTTCAATAGATCAAATTCTTGCTCCCAATAGCGAAGCACGTACTGTTTAATTCCAAGTAAATCTGCGACATCACCAATCTTAAAACCAAAACGGTCCGGAATCGTTGCGACTTCAGCCATCAACTGCTCATCCACCAATACATGAGGCATCGCCGAAGCACCCGCCTTCATTTCATTCGTATGAGCCGCAGTTTGAAGATCAGCCATTTTTTGAATCGACGGATCAATTTCATTTTCAACGAACTTATCTTCTAACGATAAAATTTCTTCATTTGTTAATTCAGAAGTCGAAGCCATTTCAACAGTTTCAAATGCCGATGCTCCGGCCGGGGCCACTTCTACAGAAGTCACTTCTGCCGACGCCATTTCTAAAGCTACAGTTTCATCAGCCGCGATCATATCGCCGCCGTTATCAATACTATTCGTCGTCATCTTCATCATCCTTTAGGTGAGCGTACTCTTCACCATTCAGCATCGCTTTAAGAACTTGGCTGGGTCTGAAAGTTAACACGCGACGTGCAGAAATTTTTATTTGTTCGCCAGTTTGTGGGTTACGACCAATACGTTCGTTTTTTCCACGCACCATGAAATTGCCAAAGCCAGAGATCTTAACTTTATCTCCGTTTTGTAAAGTGCCTTTCAGAGAGTTAAAAACCATCTCGACAAGTTCACTGGCTTCTTTTTTAGAGAACCCGATTTTCTCGTAAACTTTTTCAACAATATCCGCTTTAGTTACTGTTGAATGTCCGATATTTTGACCAGCCATATATCTACTCCGCTAAATGCTAAAATCACTTATCAAAAGAACACCCGATCCATCGAACGTTCTTTTTAAAAGCGTAGCAAGTCTTTGAAATGAATCAAGTTTTTGAAAAAGATATTCGTCCTATTAACGCTTCGCGCCTAGGCGACCGCGCATCTACCTTAAAGACGCGCCAACCTTTTGGGCTCCATCGACAATTTTTTGTGTCAAAGATTGGATTTCAACCTCGGTCAACTGCGCCGCAAAACTTTGAAGCTCAACTTTAATGGCCACCGATTTTTTACCTAAAGGTAATTTATCACCTTCGTATATATCAAAAATATGAATCTGCTTTAAGTTTGAAGAAGCCTGTTTTTTCACTTCTTTCACCAAATCACCAACGGCTGTTTTCGTATCCATGACGAAGGCAAAGTCACGCTCGATCGGCTGGAACGCCGATAACGATTTAAATTTCTTAGGTCGTGGTTGCCCCACTAAAAGCTGATTCAAATCAATTTCAGCCACGGCCGCATCACAACGAATTTTCTTCGCCGCAAGCCACGCCGGATGAAGCGAACCCACAAACCCAACATTCTTACCTTCAACATTTAAAATCGCAAATTGCCCACTGTGCACAAACGCCGGAGCTTCACTTGATTGCACCCAGGTAAATGAAGAGATCTGGTAAAAGGCCAATAACTTTTCAAAAGCCGCTTTCACTTGAAAAACGTGCGGAGTATTTGATTTATATAAGCCAATTTCGTCGCCCCAACTGATCAAAGACGCGCGCAGGCTTTCTTTGTACGTGCCTTCTTTTTTATAAAACGTCACACCCGTTTCAAATAATTTACCCGTTGCGTTGCCCGCGTGAATATTCGTCACTAAGTTTTCAGCTAAACCAAAACTTAAAGTGCGTCTCATGGCATTTAAATCTTCGCTGAGCGGATTTTTTAAAAATACAGATTCAGCATCTGTCGTTAAACCCGTTTTTTGAACCGATGCCGCTGTTCCGATAAACTGCGCTTCGGCTTTTTGGCTTACAAACGCATAGTTAAATGCGCCTGAAAAGCTTTGCGCACGAAGTACGTTTGAAATTTTTTGCGTCTCTGTGTAATAGAAGTCATGAGCGGCCGGTTCAGACTTAAAGACCGGAATTGTTTCTTGAATATGTTCGTACCCGTGAAGGCGCGCGTACTCTTCAACTAAATCCATATCGGTATTTAAATCGAATCTAAATAACGGCGGAGTCACTTTATATTGACCCCCACCTAAAGATTCAACCTTACATTGAAGCCCATTTAAGTACTGATTAAATAATTTTTCATCTGCTACGTATCCTAAACGATCACTGACAGTTTGAATCGAAATTGAAATCGCAGATTTCACCACTGGCAATGGATAAAGATCATGATGATCACCAAAGGCTTCACCACCGGCTACTTTTTGAATTAAGAACGCCGCACGATCCATGATTTCTAAAGTCGAACTTGGATCAACGCCACGAGAAAAACGGTACGCCGAATCTGTTTCAATTCCATGCTGACGAGACGACTTACGTGCGCTCATCGGTTGAAAATAAGCACTTTCTAAAAAGATATTTTTTGTCAAATCCGATACGCCCGAATTTAATCCACCGATCACGCCAGCTAAGGCCACGGCTTTTTCAGCATCACAAATTAAAAGTTCGTCACCTTTTAAAGTGATCTCTTGCTCTTTTAAAGTTTTAAATTTTTCGCCGGACTTAGCCGTACGAACTACAACTGCATGACCCGCTAATGAATCAGCGTCAAAGGCATGAAGCGGCTGACCCATTTCAAGCATCACGTAATTTGTCACGTCGACCACATTATTGATCGTATTCTGACCGATTGAAGAAAGTTTTTGAACTAACCAATCTGGGCTTGAACCAATTTTTACGTTTTGAATATAACGACCACAGTAACGTGGGCATAGATCTGTATTTTCAACTTTCAAAGAAATTTTTGATTTCGTTGAGCCCGATGAAAATGATTTTAAAACTTCTGGTTTTGAAACAGGTTTATTAATCAAACATCCGATTTCACGCGCTAAACCATAGTGGCTTAAACAGTCAGCCCGGTTCGGAGTTACTTTTAATTCAAAAGTAACATCATCAAAACCAGCATAGTCGGCATAGTTTTTACCAACCGGAGCATCCGCAGGTAAAATAACGATTCCATCGCTGATATCAGCTAAGCCCAGTTCTTTAAAAGAACACAACATTCCTAAGCTTTCGACATCACGAATTTTTGATTTTTTAATCGCAAAATTTCCAGGTAAAACAGCACCCGGCAAAGCCACGATCACTTTATCACCCGTTTTATGGTTCTGCGCGCCGCATACGATTTGCGTCACTTGGCCCGGAGCGATTTCAACCTGACATAAAGACAACTTATCCGCGTTCGGATGTTTATCTTTTAATTGAATATAACCAACAACTACATTTTGAAAGTCTTTGGCTTTGTCTTGAACTTCTTCAACCTCAAGCCCGGCTTTCGTTAAAATATCAGCCAAGGCATTGGTATTTGATAAGTACTCTTTGATATCAACAAACTCATTAATCCATTTTAAAGAAATTTTCATTTTATAATCCTAAATTCGCGTAAATTAAAATTGTTTCAAGAAGCGCACATCGTTCTGCGGGAACAAACGAATATCATCGACACCATATTTAATGATCGCCATACGTTCGACCCCAAAACCAAAAGCAAAACCCTGCCATTTCGGGTATTCAACTTTTGCAAATTCAAAAACTTTTGGATTGATCAAACCGCAACCGCCAATTTCAATCCAACCCGTTTGTTTACACAAAGAACAACCTTTGCCTTTACAAATCGGGCACGAACAATCCACTTCAGCCGAAGGCTCTGTAAACGGGAAAAAGCTGGGGCGAAAACGCGTTTTTAAACCCGGGCCAAAAAACTCTTTCACGAAATAAGAAATCGTTCCTTTTAAGTCAGACATCGAAACTTTTTCATCCACGCACATGCCTTCAATTTGATGAAAATTCGGTAAATGCGAAATATCACTATCAACTCGGAATACAGGCCCTGTGCCGATCACGCGTAAAGGTGGTTTTTCATTTTCAAGCGAATGAATTTGAATCGGTGATGTGTGCGTACGAAGAACATGAGTCTCGTCCACGAAGAAAGTATCTTGCATATCGCGCGCCGGATGATTTTTCGGAATATTCAGCGCTTCAAAATTATAATAATCTTTTTCGATCAGCGGACCTGTACGTAATGAATACCCTAGGCGCGCCATGATGCCGAATATTTCATTGGTCACTTTATAAATCGGATGTTCGCTACCCACCGCATGCGTTTCAATCGGTAACGTTAAGTCTAATTTTTCATTCTGCATTTTTTCAGAAATTTCTTTACCCTTTAGCGACTCTTCCGCGCCGGTGTAAATGGTTTCTAATTCAGATTTGATTTCATTCACTAATTTTCCGAATAAGGGCTTTTCTTCTTTCGGAAGGCTGGCCATTAATTTCATGGCTTCAGTTAGGGCTCCGCTTTTTCCTAAAAACTGAACTTTGGCGTTGTAAAGTTCAGTCGAATTTGCGGCCGCTTGAAAAGCTTTCAAAGCGTTTTGTTTAATTGAGTTCAATTGGTCGTTTATATTTGCCATAGCGGTATTCACATTCCTCAAAGACTTTGTTGATAAGGTTTTATTATCTAGAATAATTTTAGTC
>JACMQO010000138.1 GCA_014376935.1 Bdellovibrio sp. | reverse complement strand
CCCCAGCAAAGTGACTGAGCTAAAAACTAAATAATATTCGCCAAAAGGGCAAGAAAAATTAACCGTAGACTTGAAATTGATGAATGATCAGGCGTATTTGAAAGAAAACTTAGAACCTCACCCAGTCAGAAAATAATTTAAGTGCAGGGTATTTTCTTTTAAGTGAGGCCTTGATGTCGTACTTGGTGCTGTTTATATCTGCAACTAATTTAGTAATCGTCTCCGCCGCCGTTCACCGGAGCTTTCTGTCTTTTCAAGCTAACTAATGTGGCTCCCATGGCTTGCAGCTCTTTTTCGTAGGCTTCGAAAACCATGTCTTCGATCATTTGGCGGGTTTCCTGGTTTAACGGATGGGCGATATCGCGGAATTGGCCGTCCTTGCGCTTTTTGCTGGGCATTGCGATGAATAAACCCTGCGGTCCTTGAATAACCTTCAGGTCGCGAACGACGAAGCTGGCGTCGATCGTGATCGTGACGTAGGCCTTCAATCGGTCTTCGTTGACGGGAAATATTTTAACTTCGGTGATTTTCATGGCCGTTGCCTTTCAAAGTTGTCTTCATCTTTTGTGGTTCAAGTTGCTAATCATGGAGGCCCGGCCGGGTCTGTTGTTCTGACTGACCGTTTCTCGGCCGACCGCGTCTTATATTAGTATCGGACGATGCGGGACTGGACTTTAGTCAGCCGCTGATTTCGTTAGCTGATTGTTCAATTTGTTTCAACTTGAGTCGTATTGCGCGTACAACATCGGGGATGACTTCAATATTTTTCGCCATGGGTTCGACGTTCACGTTCGCCACCGCCAGTTTATACTTTGCCGAGTTTTCAAAAAAACTAAGCCCCGTGTGGATGAACTACTTCAAAGCCTGCATCGCCTTTTTGTGTTTCGTACTAACAATCCTAATTTTTCAAATTCCCATCACGATCAATTCCGGCGGAGTTTTATTGCTAGTCTTAAGCGGCGTCACGGGTTTAATGATCGGCGATATTTTTCTGATGAGTGCGTTTGCGCATTTGGGTTCTGGACGCGTGCTGATGATCTTTGGCTTTCAACCGTTGATCTTAGGTGTGGCCAGTTATTTTTTATTTAACGAAACCTTTGAATGGCACAGACTTGTCGCCGTGATTTTTTTCGTGATGTGCATCGCTTCGTTTTCATTAGAATCATTCAAAGAAAAAGGCGACTGGGAGCTTAAAGGAATTTTCTTCGGCGTCGCCGGAGTTTTCTTAGATGCGTGCGGCGTTTTAATGACAAAGAAAGCGTTTGAATCAAACGCTGATCTTTCTCCGTTTGTGGCGAACGCCATTCGCAGTGGCGCCACGATGTTTGGATTTTTTCTAGTTAGCCTTTTGATTCCAAAGATTATTCAGTTGAAAGCGCCGTTTCTAACTTTAACCGCCCGCGAGAAAAAATTAGCGGTGGGTGCTAGTGCCTTGGGTGGGTTTGTGGCGTTAGCTTGTTATCTAAATGCGATCCGCTACGGGCATTTGGCGACCATATCGGCTATTGCCGGCACAAGCCCGCTATTTGCGACAGTTTTTGAAATCATTAAAGGGCGAAAAAAAATGACGAAGTATTTAGGTTTCGCCATCGTGTCGTTTGTGATTGGGTTTGTGATTTTATTTAATCACTAGTTTGAAAAAGTGGACTAACCGCTCTTACAATTCCTTAGTCTTGAAGCCCTTAGGGTTTTCAGCCCTATCTTCAAGGCCGTATACACGTTGAGCGCACCTTCAAAGAAATTACTTATCTACAAGAGTTCTAAAAGCCGCTTTACGATTTCAAGCACTAGTAAAACTAGACTTAAAAACCCTTTAGCCAGCTTCAAAAAACGTCGAAACTTAACTAGCGAAGTTAATTGTTCCGGCATTCGAACCTCCATTTTAAGAAAAAAGGTTCAAGTCCGTTTAAAGCGAGAGCGGAGTAGTCCGACTCGCTTTAATGCATTTAACAATCCATCATTTCATCGAATTCAGAAAATCCAAGTCCACTTGTAACTTTGACCAAAAAAATTGAAGTCGAAAAGCTGCTGTTATTTATTTTCAGGTTCTGATCATGTTGAAAGTGAATCCGCAACCGGCTGGGTAACGAATACTTGTCACCGCAGCGTCTATAAAACGGTAAAGAACGATAAAGATAATTTAGGAAATGATATTGTAAAAGAATTCGAAGTCGTATTTCTTTCTCGTTTTACGAAATAAGTTTTTAGGCAATCAAAGATAAAAAATGACGAAGTTTTTAAACTTCGTCATTTTTTTTGGTGATCATCATAGATTTTGTAAAGCACTATTTTTTTAGAACAAGTACCCAACGCCTGCATTGATAGAACCGAAATTATCTCCAGCAACAAAAGTCGTTTGTCCGCTAAGATTCAGTGTGAAATTATTCAAGCGGTACATCGCTAAAGCTGAAACGCTAGAAGGCTTTAATAACCTATTTTTCTCTGGACAAGCGCTTTCTCAGGTCTTCAATGAGCCAGGCTCCGGCTCGTCCTAGGGGACGACTTCGCACGTGTGCGCAGTAAATCGGTAGAGACCCACTAGGCGCCAAACTTTCATCTTCAATTTTTAGTTTTATAAGACTTCGGTTATTAATAAAGGGCTGGACTAAGTCGGGCGGCATCTTGCACCAACCGAAGCCCGCAAGAAGAAAGTCAAGCCTTCGTGTCTGATCGAAAAAACGCCAAACTCGATTTCCAGCAATACCGTATTTAGGCCCATCAGTACCTTGCGCGTCTGATAAAACCAACTGCACGTAACCTTCAAGATCGGCGCGCTCAAGAACGCGGCGAATACGCGCGAGCGGATGCCCAGAAGCCACGACCGGCATCAACTTTAATTCCATAAGGGAGTGTGCGACCAAGTCTTCAGGTACCTTCGGTAAGAGCAGGCAAACAGCTAATGCCGCGGCCCCCTCTCGAAGTCTGCGCTCCGCTCCACCTACTCCATCAGTTGTGACTGTAACCGGAAGATCGGGAAACATTTCTTTGAGGGCGCGCAAACTCTCGATCAGCGGCTGACTTGGGACCAAGGAATCAATCGCAAGGGTCAGTTCGGGTTCAAGACCAAGGCGCGTGCCTGAAGCAATCGCCTCGAATCGATTTGTGCTTTCAAGAATCATGCGGGCTTGTTCAATGAGTACGAGACCGACACCGGTTGGTGTCAGCTTTTGATTGCTGTTTCGATTGAAGAGTTTCACGTCTTGCGCCTCTTCAAGGTTTTTTACGCTTTGACTGATGGCCGACTGAACCCGGTTCAGGGCGCGTCCGGCGGCAGAAAAACTTCCCTTATCACTGATGGTGACCAGGACTCGCAATTGATCAAGGGTAATTTTGCTAATCACAATACATCTCCGAAACTGATAGGTTTAATCACTATTTAATCGATTACTATGATGGATAAAAACAGGTATCTTCTAGGAATGCAACCGACTTTAAAGGAGTGATGCTATGCCCACCTTACTTATTATCGAATCCAGTCCGCGCGGTGAACAATCGATGTCGCGCGGTCTTACGAAAATATTTGTCGATAGATGGAAATCAAAAAATCCCGATGGCCGCGTCATTGAGCGCGATCTTATGAAGACAAGTCTTCCGTTTGTCACAATGCCTTGGCTGGGGGCCTACTTCACCCCGGCAGAACAACATTCGCCTGAGATGAAAGAAATCTTGCGGCTATCGGACCAGCTGGTCGCTGAAGTTTTAGCAGCCGATCACATCGCGATCGGTACGCCGGTTTATAATTATAATATTCCGGCCGTATTGAAAGCCTACGTCGACCACATCGTACGAAAAGGTAAAACTTTGGGAGTAAGTGGAGAAGGACTAGTCCAAGGCAAAAGGGCCACCATTTTAATGGCCTCAGGTGGACTTTATAAAGAAGGAACGCCAATTCATGATCGTGACATCGCTACAAATTACTTACGCCTTATCTTAAAAGTTATCGGCATCGAAGATGTGACAGTCGTCGCTGGAGGAAATGCAAAGGCCGTCGATATGGGACAAAAAACTCGTACCGAGTTTTTGCAATCATTCTCTCATGAGATTGATCAAGCGGCGTCACGATAGAAAGTCGATTTTGAATATGGATGTATTAGCTTAAAGAAAATCAAAACAAAGGAGCGAATAAAATGGACTCAAGCAAAAGAAATAAAATTATCTACTGGGTCGTTACCCTGCTTCTGATGGTTCCCGGCGCCGGTGGTGGAGTCGTCGAACTTTTCACGAGCGGACCAGAAAGTGTTGCCCTGACACTAGTTGCCTTAGGATACCCACTTTATATTATGAAGATCTTGGGCATTGCGAAAGTTCTTGGCGGAGTTGCGATCCTGAGTGGCAAGTCACCAAGACTCAAAGAATGGGCCTACGCCGGATTCACGTTTGATTTTTTAGGCGCAACGGCATCGCACACCTTGGCTGGTGATTCAGCGCATGCAATTTTCCCATTCGGTTTCTTCGTTGTGCTCATGGTGTCGTACGCTCTCTGGTATAAAACGTCGGCAACGCCAATCCTTTCGTCCTTGCACACTAAGTAATGATACATTCACTAAAAAAACTAAGTTATTTAATATCCTGTCAAATTCGTAGACAGTAATTTTTATTGAAATTCGATGGTTTCATAGACAGTTCTGTTAGGGTTTTGTCAGTGCATTGTTTTGAAATTTAAGTTCGGTTATTTACTAAGTCATGAAATCAATGGCAGCTTTAATTCTTATGCTGGTGGGGCCACTGATGGGTGGGCTTAGCGCTTACGCGCAGACGCAATTTTTAGACTGCGATATTATAAATATGAATCAGTACCGCGAAAGATGTCGGGTGTTCACTGGTTGCGGAATCATGGATCAAGTGCGTGCTGGGGCTTCGTCACGCGATGCTTTACTAGAAAATACATGCTTCAGAAAAAAGGCGATGGCTTGTTACTGCCTAACGTTCGAAGGCGCACGCGCTTACGATACCAATGATTTTAACTTTGCCGATGTGGCCGTTTACGGAAATTTTTGCGGCTGGAGAAACGCCGCAAAGGCCGCTGATGGATCTGCCTTAGATTGGACGAAGAAATCGCAGGTATCTAAAAGCGAAAAAGCATTGCAGCCGATTGATGAGCTGGATGCGATCTGTAAAGTGCACGATCATGATTACACGGCTTCATCCGATAAGATCTGTCGCGCCGACCGTAAGGCCATTAAAGCTATGCACAAGCTAGCTTTAGATGAAACCAACGGGCTGTCTGATAGCGTGCGCGAGCAAGCTTTAGCCATGGCCGAATCGCTGCATAAGAATAGAGTTACGTGTTACGTATTGGATTTAATTCGTTAGTATGAACTGAATAGCCACGGTTAGGACGAACACCGTAATTTAAGATTTAGTATTTATGCTTTACTGAAAGAATCGGGCGTTTGTAGATGCGGATGATGCCGATCGGGTCTGTTGAAAAACGGTTTAATACCTGCAAACGTTTTTCTAAATCTTTTTGTGAAAATTTATCAGACATTAATTTTTGAGCGACGGGTACGTTCATATCCAAAGCGGCAAATGCTACGTTGCAAGTTATAGAGATTGTGTCTTCTGCGCACGTCATTTTGTTGTTATCATAAACAACTTCAGTTTTGCCATCACCTGGTAAAGGGCTTGTGAATTCAATCACATTTGGATTGCCGGTCAACTCTAAAGGTAAAAGATATTTTAAAGATGTTTGTCCACCTGGTGATTTTTGTAAACTTAGTTGTTGAATACGAAATTGATTCGAACCGATTAATTCAGTTTGGTCTCCGGCTGGAACTTCATAGGTAGCAAATAAATTTGCAGCTGATGCCGTCACCGAAAAACTAAGTGTTAATAATAGTGTTGTGGCTAAATTCACTTTGAACTCCTCATGTAACGGGTGGCGCGACCCTGACCTACACGTACCACAAGGTTTGAATTAAGCAAAGCGCGCAGGTCGCGATTCGCGGTAATTTCTGATATTGAAAATAAATCTTGAACAATTTTAACCGCGATAAATTGGTTGTGTTGAAAGTACTGAAGAATTTGGATCTGTCTTGAGTTCAAACCTAGTTTTAGATACTGCGGTAAATTCTGATCTTGATCAGGCATTGTAAAATTGACTGACTGATCTATTGATATCACACTTTGATTTTTGTTCTTTATTGTTTTTTGCGCGCTGATTTCTAACATATCTGCTTTAAGCTGGTAGCCCGTTTCAGACGTTTCAAGTAACCAAGAATGATCACCCAATATTTTTCTTAAATTCGAAAAAGCTGAATAAATTAAAGAATCATGGCGTAATGGATCGTATTCGTATCCCCAAATCGTTTCTAATAATTCTTCTTTCGTTTTAAAGTTTTTAGATAAAGCCGTTAGAATTTTATAATTTAATGTCGAAAGCTCTTGGGGTTTGTGACTGATGCCATTGCTATCTAAGCAGGTGATACTTTTAGATTCTAGATTCAATAGAATATAATTTTGACCTTTTTGAACGTTTAAAAAACGCGGAATCCACGAATAGAATCCTGTGCGTAAAATAATTTTCCGAGCCTCTTCTTCCGAGCTTTCAGCCTTTTGTAACAGTAAATGAATTTCATCGCCTGAATTTTCAAGGGTCGAGCGTGACTGTTTAGTTTGTCTAGAAATCATATTTTCGTTCATAATTGTCTTAAATTTTGTACTTAGCTCGTCAAGCCTTCTTTGCTGTTCGGTTGGTATTAAATCAGGTTGCATTTGTTTGTACGTTTTAATCTCTAATCCTAAGAATTGTATTTCGTAAGTTTGATCGACAAATTCTAAAGATTTTTTACCCGAGCGAATATAATGTAAGGCCGTACTGAGCTCATTTTTTTGAAAATAGCATTCGGCCCAACGTAAGTTCAGGCGCGCTTCTTGACGGCGATTTTGTGACTGGTACACGTAAGGTGAGATCAAATCGAGCGTTGCTAAGGCATCCCGGTATTGGCCCCGTAAAGTCAGCTGACGGGCTAGTTCTAACCCTAGATTGGCTTTTGAAAAGCTATCTTTCACGGTCAGTGTGCGAAATTTTTCGTTCAGTTCTTTAAAACTAGCTTCAATTTCGATTCCGTATTCGCAGCGAAAAATCAAGTGCGATGTTTCCATCGCTTGAACCAAGGCTTGGTTCTTTAAAAGATTTGAAAATTTAATCGCTTGTTTAAAGTGGCTCAGGCCTTCAAAAATACGCCCATTTTGAATCAGGTTATTCGCCAATAAATCAAGGCTCAATGCCTTCATCCAAAAGTTATCGATCGCCATGGCGGCGTTTAATGATTTCTGACTCCAGGTTAAAGACTTTTGAAATTGACCAAAGTAATACAGAAAGAACGAAATGCCTTGCGACACCAAAAAACGGATCTCTGCGTTATTAAAATTTTCAAGACGGTCGATTTGCTGATTTTCTTTCAAATGTCTTCGCGCTTTTTTGTAATGCGATCTGCGTGTCCAAGCGATGCTTAAGAAAAAATGCCCGTAGGATTTTTGCACCGGGCTTAGCGATTTTTGCTTCGCTAAGAAAAACGCATCAGCTTCTTCGACGCGACCTAGAAAACTAAGGCTTCCGATGATATAGGGCATATGCCCTATGACGATCTTAGATTGATCTTCGTAAGTCTTTTCAAGGACTTCGGCGTATTGACCCTGATAAAAAAGCTGATCTATAAATCCCATCAAATCCCACCATAATCCACAGTTTGTCTTTGTGGAAGTTTATAAGGTTAACAAATACATTCGTTTTTAAGGATGAATAGGTTGGCTTTAAAGATGTTAGGAATGTGACAGTTCTATAAAGTTTTTAATGCAGGCCCATTTATTCTGCAACGAAAAATTCATTTGGTTTTCAAAAAACTTCTCATCATGAAAAAGTCGATGTCTTTTGGTTCTAGACCAGCTTGCATAAGATTTTGACTTGCGCTTGGTGGGGACGAAAACTAGATTTAATCAGGTTCGTCATCGCACGAACGAAAAGGAAATTTATGAAAGCATTTTTATTTTTAGCGAAAACACTTCTGATCGTTTCTGCGTTGGCCGTCAATGCAGCGGCTGCGACCGATATCAAGACGACTCCGGCTCAGGGCGATGTGCAGTTTGATGCTATCGGTAAACCCAGCATGATAAAGATTAAAGGCAAAGGCGAAGGCGCGGTTGCGGCGCTTAAAGTTGATAATAATACTTTAAACGGAGATTTTAAATTTAATGTTGATTCGTTAACAACCGGAATGGGCGTTCGCGATGACCACATGAAAAATAAATATCTACAAGTCAAAGACTTCCCACAAGCGACATTAACGTTAAAAGATTTCAAATTGCCTGCGACTTGGAATTTGAAGAACGCCGTGGTTAAACAGGCTGATTTTTCAGGAACTTTAAAATTACACGGCGTCGAAAAGCCAATCAAAGGCACGTTTCAAATCGACAATGAAAAGTTAGCAGGTGTTGCTAACTTTGAATTAAATATTTCAGATTACGGGATTGAAATTCCAAGTTATCTAGGCGTTAAGGTAACGGATACGGTTAAAGTGGCCGTCACATTTACCGAAATGACGGCGACTGAGGTTGCGTCGGCTGCGGCCCCAAAAGCAGACGTTGCGGCACCAGCGAAAAAGAAGAAATAGATTTTTTATAACGACAAAGGATTTTTAAGTGAACAAATTCGTCTTGATTGCTGTCGGGTTTTTATTCGCCACAACGGTTTACTCGTTTCCTGAAATGATTCGTCATCATTATGTGAATTGCGGTGCGTGCCACGTTTCGCAAGCTGGCGGTGGTGTTCTAAATGCTTACGGTCGTACGATTTCTTACGACGTCTTAAGTACGTGGGGTGGTGAAAAAGAAGCGCGCGCTTTCTACGCCGTTGATCCAGAAAAAGTGGGCACATGGCTGAATTTAGGTGGCGATGTGCGTGGTATTCAAGTCAGTCAAGAAAATGCGCAATCAAAAACGGGTCGATATTTTTGGATGCAAGGTGGGATCGATGCGGCCGTCACGGTCGATCGTTACACAGCGATGATGACCCTAGGGCAAGTTGTCGGTCAGCAGCGCGAATCTTATCAAACATTAGATTTTGTATCACCAAAGTATTACCTTAGCGCACAAATCAGTGACGAACTTTCGGTGCGGGCGGGTAAGTTTATTCCATTATTTGGTTTACAAATTCCGCAGCATACATTTTACATCAAACAAAATTTAAAAATCGGTGAAGGCACCGAACGTGACGCGGTTGAAGCCATTTACAATGGTGAACAATGGAATTTTTCGGCCGCCGTGGCGAAATCAAGTGCCAAATCAGCCGTGCGTGATGAAGAAAAATCGGTATCGTTACAGGTCTTAAAGAATATCGCAGATTCACATAAAGTGGGTGTCAGTCTTTGGAATGGTAATGCCGACCAATTTAAGCGCGACATGGTGGGGCTTCATACGGTATCGGGTTGGACTGAAAAGTTTTATACGCTAGCTGAAATTGATCACGTGAAATCAAAAAGTAAAACGACAGATGTTGAAACAAAGTCAATTTATCAATTATTAAAAGTCGGCTACGAATTTCACAAAGGTGTTCACGCGCAGGTCGTTGAACAGTGGGGTCGTCCTGATTTAGATACCGGTAACGAAAATCAAAGTTTAGGCGCCGGATTTGTTTGGTACCCCCGCCCGCACTTTGAATTTGAAATGCTTTGGGCTAAGCAAAGAACTTTATACGTTGATAAAGCCTTTGAAGATTACGCGTATTTATTAACGCACTTCTATTTCTAAAATACTAACGCCATCAGGACGGGCCACTTTGATTTTGTTCGTCCCTTTTTTTAAAGCCTTTAAGACATCGTTTGTCGTCTTAATTTCAACTTTATTGACATCCACGATCACGTCACCGACGCGCACGCCTTGAAGGCTTGCCACCGAATTTCTTTCAACTTCGACGACCATTGGCTTTTGCACGTCGGATTCCACTTTCCAGTCTTTTCGTAATTCTGGGGTCAGGTCGGTGATTGAAAAACCTAAATTAAACGGAGCTTTTTGTCCGTTTGGTTTTTTTGATGGCGACTCTTGCATCGTGCGTGTCACTTCTTCAGGCCGTTCACCAATTGTTACGTCGACCGTTTTTGGTTTATCGGCGCGGATTAATTTTACTTTTACTTTTTTTCCAGGTTCGATATCTGAAACCGTGTCGACTAGTTCGCGCGCACTTTTAATTTTTTTAGAATCCACTTCAGTGATTAGATCGTAAACGCGAATTCCACCTTTTTTAGCTGGTCCGTCGCCGACGGCCATGACGACCGCCCCTTTCAAATCGTCATCTTCGCTGTTGATGTCACCTGGGCTAAGACCTAAATAGCCTTTGCGGATACTGCCATTTTGTTCAAGCTGCGGAATAATTTTTTTCACTTCATCGATCGGAATGGCAAAACCAATTCCTTGCGCACGGGCATCGATCGCTGAATTGACACCGATCACAAGGCCTTTTGAATTCACAAGCGGTCCGCCTGAATTACCCGGGTTGATCGACGCATCGGTTTGAATCAATGGGTATTTATTAATTTCTTCGATCGCGCGCCCTGTTGATGAGATAATTCCTTTCGTCATCGTGTGCCCGTGGCCAAATGGATTACCGAAAGCCGCAACCCATTCTCCCACTTGCGCTTCTTTTGAATTACCCAAAGTGACGGCCGTTAACTTTTCGGTCGGCGTAATTTTTAATAACGCAATATCAGTACGTTGATCAAATCCTAAAACTTTGGCTTTGTATTGCTTCTCTGCATTTTCGGTCAATTGCACTTCAACGATATCGGCACCGGCAATCACGTGAGCATTGGTCACGATCAGGCCATCTTCACGCACGATAAATCCGGTACCTAGGCCCATGCGGCGGGCTTTTCCGGGTTGTTGTTGGCGTGGGGCTTGAAATTGTTGTCCGTAAAACTGCTCTAACATCTCCATCATCGGGTCACGTGCCGTACGACCTTGCGGAACCACCGACGTTGAAATATTCACGATCGATGGATTCACCACACGCGCTAGTTCAACGAAAAGGTTTCCGGGTAATGGATCAGATAATTTTAAAACGGGTGCGGTTTTTGGAAGCCCTTGTTGCGCTTGGGCGTTGGCGCTTCCGATCAATAAACAAAGTGTTACTAACGACAATTTTAAAAACTGTGCTTTCATATATCCTTTCAAGAAGGCCTTGTTTGATGGCCTAACTACTTCATGTGAATGAGCTTCATTTGTAAGTCTTGTAAAATGTGATTCAACAAATCCATCTCGTCCGCAGACAAGTTGTTTTTTGTTTTTTCTTTTAAAATTAATAAGAGGTCGATATTAAAACGCGCAACATTTTTGTCGGCATCGGTTTTACCGGTATGCGGGTCGGGCGTTAAACCCATCGCCATCAATGCACTAGACGCAATCGACATCGTTAGCATGGAAAAAGATGCTTCTAATTTTTGTCCGTTCGTTTCATTTTGGGCTGTCGTCATAAGACCTCTTTTTTCATTTTCTAAGTTAAATTCAGATTTACCGAAGTTTAAATATTAAGGTAAAAAACCCATCACGCTAACAAGACGTCTTTTAAGGCTCGGTTGCCCAAAGCTTTTCCAAAACGTGTGTTGCGCCGCCGTTAGTGTCGAAAAATATTCAGCGCCATTTAGGTTTTTGGCCCGGTGAAAGTTTAAATCATGCAGTTTTTTTAGAAAGTAGCCAAACTCTAATTGCGTCACCTGACTATTGGCTAAAGCTACAAGATCGGCCTTAAGTAGAAAGCGCGGGGATCCAAACATCAGGGCCAGTAAACTCATGAACGGTGAAAGTAAAAATTGTAATTTTAAAAAACCGAATTCAAAAATTGAAAATAAACGCGGTCTAAAGGTCGGGCGTACTTTTAAATGGGCAAAAAGAAAATGAACTAAAATGTGTTTTTCTTTTTCGGTTAAATGCTTCAATAGATCTTCATGTAAAATGATGAAGCCCGTTTTAGGATAATCTTTCCATACCAGTGGGGGCACAGCGTCGTTAGTCGTGTAAAGGTGAATTACATTTATGTCATAGTCTCGCTTGACGGCGTTCAATGAATTTAAAAATCCGGTCGGGTCAGAGCCTAAAATTTCTTTAAATTCCAAATGCCGGCGAAAAAACCAAAGGCCTTTGTGTAACGTAATGTAAATCAGCAGCAGGCTTGCCAAAAAGCTGACGAACAAACCTAATCGTCCGTAAAATTGAAAACCAATAAATAAAAATGCAACAGTCAGGCTTACGAAGAAAACCCAGACTTGAGTCAAGGTGCGCATAGATTACTATTTTGCATTTAGATTTTATTGAAATCAAGACTGGTTGTGACACAATATGAAATACCTTTTCGACCGCATTTAATGGATTAGATAATTGGAGAACGATATGGCAGAAAATGATTTTCTAGCTTTAAATCAAGCAGTTAAAGATCAAAGTCTTTTTGTAACGCAAATGATGAACGAAATGAATAAGGTCGTCGTCGGTCAGCGTGAAATGATTGAAGGCATGGTGATGGGCCTTTTAACGGGCGGTCATATTTTGCTCGAAGGTGTTCCGGGGCTAGCAAAAACCCTGACGATCTCGACATTAGCGCAGACCATTTCACTTCAATTTCAGCGTATTCAATTTACGCCCGATCTTTTACCGACCGATTTGATCGGAACGATGATTTTTAATCCGCAGACGGGTGAATTCACGGGGAAAAAAGGCCCTGTGTTTTCAAACATTGTGCTGGCCGATGAAATCAATCGTGCCCCGGCAAAAGTGCAATCGGCGTTACTTGAAGCCATGGCCGAAAAGCAAGTCACCATCGGTGATAAGTCTTATAAATTAGATAATCCATTCTTAGTTTTAGCGACGCAAAATCCGCTCGAACAAGAGGGCACGTACCCGCTTCCTGAAGCCCAAATGGATCGATTTATGTTTAAAATTAACGTCACGTACCCGACAAAAACAGAAGAGCACGAAATCATTTCTAGAATGGGAACGAATTCAAAACCGCAACTTCAAACGGTTATTTCAAAAGAACAACTTTTAAAAACGATTGAAATTGTCGATCAAATTTATGTCGACCAAAAAGTTAAAAACTACATTGTCGATTTGATCATGGCCAGCCGTGAACCTAAAATTTACGGATTAAGCCGCATCGAAAAATTAATCGCAGTCGGCGGATCACCGCGCGCCAGTCTTAGTTTGATTCGCGCCTCTAAAGCGCACGCTTTCTTACGTGGGCGTGGGTTTGTGACGGTTGAAGATATCAAAGCTATTATTTACAAAGTTTTACGTCACCGTTTAATTTTAACTTACGAAGCCGAAGCTGAAGGTCTAGGGGCTGACGACATCATCAAAGAAATCGTATCGGCTATTGAAGTGACCGCGTAAAGGAATAACTAACGTGACCGTTCCCGCAGATATTCTAAAAAAAGTTAAACGCATCGAAATTGACACCCGAAAGCTGGTGAACAATGTCTTTGCGGGTGAATATCACACGATGTTTAAAGGTCAGGGTATGACTTTTTCTGATTTTCGCGAATACGTTGCGGGTGATGACGTGCGCGCGATTTCGTGGGCGTTAACGGCTAGGGCCGGAAAACCCTACATCAAAACTTTTGAAGAAGAGCGTGAATTAACGATCATACTGTGCGTGGATGTCAGCGGATCGCAAGATTTTGGATCTAAAGATTACTTAAAAGGTGAAACGCTAACTTACGTGACCGCCACCTTGGCATTTAGTGCCGTAAAAAATAATGATCAGGTGGGGTTATTATTATTTTCTGATGAAGTCGAACTATATATCCCACCTAAAAAAGGCCGCATGCAGGTTTACCGGATTTTGCGTGAACTTTTGTATTTTAAGCCCAAAAAAAATAAAACAAAAATATCAGTCGCTTTAGATTATTTGCGCGGCGTTTTAAAAAAACGCGCCACGATTTTTATTCTAAGCGATTTTCAAGATTCAAACTACGAACCTTCGATGAAGCTATTAGAGCGTAAGCACGAAGTCATCGCGGGGCTTGTGCAAGATGAAGCCGAATACGCTTTCCCGGATGTGGGTCTGATTGAACTGCAAGATGCGGAATCAGGCGAAACGTTACTTCTAGATTCTTCAAACCCTGTCTTTCAAGAAGAGATGAAGCAAAGATTTAACTCTGACTTTGATCAATTCCAAAAGAATTTAAAAAAATCAGGAGTTGATTCATTTCGATTTGAAGCCAACGAAAATTACCATAAAGCTTTACTAGCCTTTTTTAGACGTAGAAAGGCGGCCAGATAATGGCTGATCAATCAAGCGTTAAGTGTGAACGAACGGTACCACCGGTCAAGGGTCTGAAAGATCAAGAGATCACGGTCGGTCGTCACGTTGTTTTAGATTGCGCCGGCACGTGGGATAAGATTTTTGATTTTAATAAAGCCTACGTCAAAGTGGAAGAGACCGCGAAATATTCAGTCAAAGTGGTTAAGGCCGAAGCCAGATCTGTTGCTGGTTTTGAAGTGGATGTCGCTTTTTACCAGGCCGGTGAATTTAACTTTCCTGATTTTATTTTAACCGACGGAACGAATGAAATTCATTTAGGTGAACAAAAAATTAAAGTTGAAACCGTCATTGAAAAGCCCCAAGAAGGAAAACCTCCAGAGCCCTTCGGCGCCATTTTCCCGGTCGAACTTTCTTGGCCCAGTTATTATTTAATGGGTGCGATCGGAATCGTGGCGTTAGGCTTAGCGATCGGAGTCTGGTTACTACGTCGGCAAGTTCGATTCTTAAAATTAATTACTAAATTAAAAGATTACGACAGTTCAATTTCAGCCGATCGTCAGTTCTATAAAGCCATTCGCCAGGCCGAGATCAATGGATTTCCGTTAGCCGACGTTGAACATGCCTTTCGGTTTTATATCACCCGCGCGTACCAAATACCGGCGTTTGATTTGAGCGATCGCGCTTTACTTTCATTTTTTAAACGTAGAAACCCGTGGTTTAAAAAAGAACGTGTTGAGCTTAAAAAGATATTAGAAGATTTCAAATTTCTAGCAAAGTTAGAAGATCCAAAATTAAGTGAAGAAAAAACGATATTGATTCAAAAACTTTACCGTTTCATTGACCATGCCGAAATAGCGACGAAGCAGAAGGGGGCTCGATGATCAATTTATCGAGCACTTATTTATGGGGTCAACCTTGGTTTTTCTTATTGATATTACCTTGGGTTTTTTTAGCGTATTATGTTTATTTTAAACAACCGAAAACAAAATCAAGCTTAGCGATTAGCTCGTTAAAGTCATTTAAAAATTGGCGTGGTCGCGGCCGGGTGCTTTTTGTTCAAATCAATAAAGGGTTGCTACTAGCTTCGCTCCTTTTTTTAATCGTTGCTTTAGCGCGTCCGCAAAAGGCCGATGCAAAGTTAAAAAGAAATGTTGAAGGCTTAGATATCGTGATCGTCCTAGATATTTCAGACAGTATGTTGATCGAAGACATGAAGCCCTTTAATCGTTTAGAGTCGGCTAAAGAAACGTTAGCCCGCTTTATCAGTCAAAGATCTTCGGACCGCATCGGCGTAGTGATTTTTGCGGGTGAGGCTTTTACGCTGGTTCCTCCAACATTAGATTACCAACTGATATTAGACCGTGTTTCAAAAATTACGACCGCAGCGCGTGCGCGTATCAAAGACGGTACGGCCATCGGTGTTGCGATGGCCAGCGGGGCGGCCCGGTTAAAAGATTCACAAGCGAAATCACGCGTGATGATCTTTATGACTGATGGTGAAAATAATTCGGGTACGATTGATCCCGAAACCGGTTTAGAAATTGCTAAGGGCTACGGAATTAAGATTTATTCGATCGGTATCGGCCGCAGTGGCCCAACCCAAATTCCGATTTATACCGAAGACATGTTTGGTAATAAGGTTAAAAGATACCAGCCTTTTGATAGCACAGTGAATGATGAACTACTAAATCAAATGGCCACGGTCACGGGTGGTAAATACTACCGCGCTTCGAAAGAAGATTCACTGGCGGGAATTTTTAAAGATATTAATTCATTAGAGACAACTAAAATTGAGGACAGTAAGTTTGTTCGTTACGAAGAATATTATCAGCTGTTTGCGTGGGTTGGCTTTTGTTTCTTTTTAATTACACAATCATTAAGTCTAACGTGGCTTAGGGTCGGTCCGTAATGATTCCTACTTACGATATTTTAAAATGGGGCAGTTTTGAGTCGTTTTATGCTTTAGGGCTTATCGTGGCTCTTATTATTTTATTTTTTGTTTTTGAAAAAATATTTTCGGTGCGCTTAGGTAAAAAGTTTGGGTCTCGAATTGCGCCGTATTTAACCCAATCGGTTTCGTACTTTAAGCGACGCATGCAGTTGGCCGTTCAATGTTTAGGTTTGCTATTCGTAATCGTAGCGCTTGCGCGCCCGCAATTAGGGGCTAGTCAGCAAGAGGTTCGTAGTGAAGGCATTGAATTATTAATCTTAGCTGACGTGTCTGAAAGTATGATGGCCGAAGATGTACGCCCATCGCGTTTAGCGCAAATGAAGATCGAACTTTCACAACTATTAGATATTATGCCCGGAAATAAAATCGGCGTGATCGCTTTTGCCGGAAGCAGTTCTTTACTGTGCCCACTAACGACCGATCCGAATGCGCTTAAGATGTATATTGATTCTTTAGATATCAATTCGGTCAGTACGCAAGGAACAAACTTTGAAACAGCTTTAATGTATGCCAAAGAAGCTTTTGAAAAGGGCGGCGTCACGCAAGATCAAACCACGAAAACAACGCGTGTGGTATTAATTGCGTCTGATGGTGAAGATCAAGAAAAAGGGGCTTTAGAGGCCGCTAAAAAATTAGCTGATAGCAACATTCGAATTTTCACGATGGCCTACGGCACCGAAAAAGGGGCCGCGATCATTACGCGCGATCAGTCGGGAAACATGACAGGCTTTAAAAAAGACAGCAGCGGTCAAACGGTGATGACGCAAGTCAAAGGTGATTTCTTAAGACAACTGGCCGAAGCCGGCAAAGGTCAATTTTATTTTGCTTACTTAGGTGGAGATCATCTGAAGAAATTCGTAAAACAATTGGGTGAATTAGAAAAAGCGCAATTTCAATCCAGTATGGCCATGCAGTACGACGAAAAATTTACGATTCCGCTTTTGATTGGTTTTATTTTATTATTAGCCAGCTGCTTTATTACGGATCGTAAAAAACGCAGCGGTAAAGATGCCGATAATTGGAAGGGGCGCTATGAAGTCTCTTCTTAAATTATCGTCAATTTTAATGATCTTAAGTGCTTTTTTTGCGTGTGATAAAAATCCAGCCACGCCATCGTTTAAATCTTTAATGATTGACCGTGACGCTAAAAAAAGTGCCGTCGCGAAAAAAGATGAAGACGCAATGTCTGCCTATTATAAAATATTAGAATCTGATCCTGAGCTTTCTGAAGTGCATTCTAATATCGGCGTGTTGTTCATGCAGGGTAAAAAAATTGAAGACGCTTCAAAGTCTTTAAACCAGGCTTTAAAGTTAGCTGATCAGCATAAAGATCCGAAGGCGCAGTTCGTGGTGCACTATAATTTAGGGGTTTTTTACGGGGCTCAGAAAAAAGTTCCAGAGGCTTTAGAACACTATCAAGCGGCGTTAGAACTAAATCCGACTTCGAAAGAAACAAAGCACAATATTGAATTATTAATTCAGTCAAATTCTTCAGACCAATCTAAAGATGGCGACAAGAAAGATTCAGACCAAAAAAATAAAGACGGAAAATCTGACGATAAATCGAAAAACGGCAAAGACAATAAAGATCAAAAAGATAAAGACCAAGATAAAAAAGAAGACAAAGACAAAGATAAAGAAAAAAAGGAAGACAAAGACGGCAAAGATGAAAAGGATAAAAAAGAT
>JACMQO010000137.1 GCA_014376935.1 Bdellovibrio sp. | reverse complement strand
TTTCTCTCAGAGGCTCATTTCCGGAGAAACTTTCTTTGGAAACATCCAAAGAACAATCTTGAACGCCCAGGGGCGAACAAAATTTGGTAGTGAGAGGCGGACTTGAACCGCCGACCTACTCCCAAGTTACTCGGGTATTTTTTAATTAGATTTAAATTTAAAACGAGCAGAGATCTGATAACTAACAGATCTGCCTTTGCCCTCAATACTTAAAACACCTTTCGTTTCTAATTCTGCTAGATCTCGCTTGGCCGATTCGCGACTGGTTCCGGTGATGCTGACATATTTTTTATTTGTCATACCGCCCATAAAAGTATCGGGTTCAGTCTCTAGCATTTTCTTTAAAACTTTTCTTTGACGCTCGTTCAGACGTTCGGTTTCGGGCTTCTGCCAAAATGAAGAAAGATAATGAGACTTTTTGATCAACGTTTGTGACTGGGTAAACGACTTGATTAAAATTTCTAGAAACCATTGTAGCCATGACGTTATATCCACGCCAGATTTTTGAGTTCGTTCTAGCACTTCGTAATACCTGGCTCGTTCTTTTAAAATTTGCGTAGAAATACTGTATAGGCGTCGTCCGGTTTTTTCATCCTGAGCTAAGGCCATCTCGGTCAGCGCACGCGAGATACGACCGTTACCATCATCGTAAGGATGAATAGTTACAAACCACAAGTGCGCAATACCTGCGCGTATAAGTCCATCTATTTTTTGATCTTGTTGCCACCACTTCAAAAATACTTTTAGTTCTTTTTGCAGATCTTTTGCAGGTGGAGCTTGAAAATGCACAATAGGTTTTTCAAAACTTCCTGATAAGACTTTCATGGGTTCATCAGAAGTTCGAATAGATCCAACTTCAATATTCAGATTTACCGGGCTTGCGGCGAAAAGGGCAGAGTGCCAAGCATCGATGCGATCAAGATTTAATTCTTTTTTATAATTTGAAGTCGCATCAATAAGAACTTCAACAATACCGTCAGTGGATTTCGAGTTCGTATTTTTAGAACCTGCAGCCATTAGGTGAAGTCGCTTCGCGATTGATGATCGCAAAGACTGAATATCCAGTTTTTCACCTTCGATGGCACTGGTATTCAAAGCTTCGTCGGCAATTAAAGAAGCTTGATCTGACAAACCTAAAAGATCTGCCTGAGCAATAAGTTGTCCTTGAAGTTTTCGCGCTTCAGAAAGAAGTAAGATCAGATCCTTATCTTTCCAGATAAAATTAGGCCAATGCGAATTTTGCCAAATATATGTTTTTGTCATAGATATCCTGACCCAATTGATAACCTTAATTAGATCATTTTTTGACCCAATTAGCAAGATTAATTGGGTCAAAATCATGCCAAATCGATTTAAATTGATTTGGCATGATTCAGAAAGTGAATTAAATTAGGTTTGAGGTGTTTTGCAAAATAGATTTTAGGCAAAAAAACCGCATTGCTGCAGGTTGGATTTTGTCTAATTTCTAGTAGATAAGAATAGCAGGATTGCAAAAGGGGTTAGGCAAAGAATATAAAGTACTAATTCCCATTTGGTAAATGTACGATTTTTAAAAGTCTCATCGACTCTCAGTTTCGGATTTAAGATTAAAAGCTGATTCATAACACCTTGAACCTCTTCTGACCCATTAACAATAACTTCACCTTGCCAATTATTGCTGTCATAAAAGTACAGTTTTATTTGAGATCGTTTTACGTATTTAATCTCTGTAAGCGAAGTTAAAGGATGCGAAACAGTACTAGGGAAATGACTACTTAACTTAACAATCTGATCTGTTTCGACGTCGATACGATCTTTAAACAAGCGAAATGTGACGGTGAACTCGCGAAACTGGTTTACGAATTCGACTAATACCTGTTCTGTTGTTTCCATGACTTAGTTTATACCAGCCTTTAAATTTAGAATATTAACTATGGATGTTTGACCGCGCGATATTCAAGCTAAAAGGCAAAAAAAAACCCGCATTGCTGCAGGTTTGATATTTCTCTCAGAGGCTCATTTCCGGAGAAACTTTCTTTGGAAACATCCAAAGAACAATCTTGAACGCCCAGGGGCGAACAAAATTTGGTAGTGAGAGGCGGACTTGAACCGCCGACCTACGGATTATGATTCCGTTGCTCTAACCAGCTGAGCTACCCCACCACGAAGAGTTAGATTTAGATTCGCGGACTTAGAATGTCAACGATGTCGATAAATTTGCTTATTTCGAAGTCAAAAAAATCGTTTCACGCCCCCATTTTCAGATGAAAAGTGCAGGCTTCGGTTTGAAATCCATAACTCGTGTTCAGTCCGGGCGCATTTAACCATGATTTCGCCATTAAACGTGGTTACAGTTTTAAATATGAAACCGAACTTCAAATTTAAAACTGTATCGAACTTTATTCTTTTGGCGACCGTTATTTCTTGGGGCGGATGTCAAACTGCGCCGAAAATAGTAACCCCACAATTTCCAGAGTTTCAAATTCAGAAAATCACCGGGGCGGGGATTGAAACCGTCACCGTTAAGCCAAGTTCAACGGCGTGGCCTGAAGTTGTTACAGCGCCAAAGTTAACGCCATTGGCGACTTCTACAAAAGATTTACGTTTAGCGATTATTGGTGATACCGGCTGCCGTTTAAAAGAGGGCAAATGGGGTAACTCGTACCAAGACTGCAGCATCACGAAAGAATGGCCGTATTCTGAAGTCGTGCAATCATTAGAAAAAGAAAATTATAATTTTTTAGTTCATACCGGAGACTATCATTACCGCGAACAATGCACGGACGCGAAACTTTGTCCGGCCTATGGGAAATACATCGGTTATGTTTGGGGCGCTTGGTGGGATGATTTTTACGGCCCCTCACAATCGCTGTTTAAAAAAAGTCCGATCTTATTCGTTCGAGGCAATCACGAAGACTGTAACCGCGCTTACGTTGGATGGGCGCCGCTATCAGCCGTATCTAATAAAAAGTTTATCGACACGTGCACCCAGGTTGAACCGTTTCAGTGGGTTGAAATGGACGATATCGTCTTCATCAATTTCGATAACGCGATGATGGAAGAACGGAAAGAGCTTAACGAAGACGAGCGCGCCGAATGGAAATCATATTTCGTAACGATTAAAAATAGAATCGATGCGATGAAAACAAAAAAAGAAATCTGGTTTTTAAGTCATAAGCCGATGTTTGGTTACGTGCCGGATAAAAAAGATGCCGAACCGAAAGCGATCGATACATTCATGTCGGATTTATTGAAGTCATCAGGACTTTACGATAAAGTGGATATCTTTTTAGCGGGCCATATTCATACGCAACAAGTAGTCCCATTAGCAGCACACGGTAAACCAGCACAAGCTAAATTGCAGTTGGTTGTCGCCCATAGCGGAACTTCGGTGGACCCATTCGGTCGTAAAATTTTGACTCCAGATAAGATCATGACGACGACAGAAAATAAGTACAGCTTTGGATACGCGCTTTTTGAAAAATTAGGTTTTAAAAAATGGAAATTTATTTTCAAAGATACCAAGGGTGTCACCCAGCTTGAATGCCAATCAAACGCAAATAAAGTGTATTGCGAATAATTTATTCTGTGTGGCGGATCGACACAAATTTCTGTCGGGCCCACAGACGCATTTGCTTTAGAAGTTCGTCTTTCATGCCGAATAAAACCAACTGATGATAATAAAAGCCATCGGCATTCGGGGTTTTATCCACGTAATGAAGATGGGCTTTAAAATCTTTCAGCGCATTTTCATCATTGGGCGGCAAACAAATGTTAAGCCACGATCCGATAGCCATCGGGGATGAACTTAGAAAACCAATCGAGGCCTCAGAAAAATCCACGACGGCTAAGTTTTCAGTTAGGGTCATGGGTTCTATAAATTCAACTGCGGCCACTGGATTCGGCTCATTTTCAACTAACTTCGGAAATAGTTGTTTCAACATTTTTACGATGAACGCAAAGTCTAAGTAGTTTTCAACCCGAATCGTGTCGGCGACAAAAGATTCTTTTTTCGTTTCAGAAATGTCCGAAACGATGCTGACTTTAGACATTCCCTCTTTGAACTCGTCTTTAATTTCATCATCCGTGTAAACACGGTCGGTGATCAATAGATCAACTTCTTTTTTTTGGCCTGCATCCAGAAGCTTGGCATCGATAAAGTAGACGCCCGCAAAAGTCGACTCGAATAACCTTTGTAGATCTAGAACGGATTCAGGATTTTTTAATTGAATCAAAACTTGAATTGTTTTTTGCGGGGCGGTGTGGCGCCCCATCCAAGTCGTATTTTTATAGGATTCAGAAAATTGAATTTTATTTCTTATTTGTAACAGCGAGGCTTTGCTTAGCTCGCTAAAAATAAATTCATAGTGCTTGGTATCGGTATTGACCATTTGTGCCCACACGTTTTGGGCGAACTGGTCGGTGAATAACGGTTGATAAAATTTATAATTATCGGCGACGACAAAATCGCGACTTTTTTTAATTTTGAATCCTGTTTCAGATAATAAAACAGCTTCAACTTTTTGTAGGTGTTCAATCGTGCTTTTTACTTCAGACGTGTGCACGTACTCGGTTTTAATTTTTTGGTTTGGTAGTAATGCAAAACGTAGATGCTCTTTAAGAATAAGATCATCAAAAGCTTTATAGATAAAATTAACGATGGGCCATAATTCGATATCGTCAAAATGAAGCGGTGAGTGGTCAAAGACTGTCACCACGATATCACATCCGTACTTTGATTTAATTTCATTGAGCGAAGCCAAAGGGTTCAGGCCTAGTTCTTCAAGGGGAACAATTAAAAGGGCTAAATCTTTTCGTCCGGGCGAAATATTTTTTCGAAAGCCTTCTAATGTTTGAAATAAAGTAAAATCGTGATGAAGTAATTCGGCGACTTCGTAACAACCTAAAGATAGGTCTTTGGCGCATTTTGGATCAAGCTCGATGGCGACGATTAAACTCATGGCCCACTTTACGATGTCTTCGGATCAAATGGACCCGAATAAACTACCAACCAGACTTACGTCTTTTTTTACGGCGTGATAAAGCTAAAGAGCCCTCTTGCGAAACTTTTTTCGCTGAATCAGATGTGTTTTGATTTGTTTTTTGCATTTAAGACCTCCATGGTCGGCGACGATTTGTCTAGGACAGAAACTGTGTTTCTGGCTATTACGTCTATAAATACAAATACTATGGGCTAGTTTAGTCTGGCTAGGCCAGTTTCAAGACTTTCTTTAAAGCACATAACTTCAATTTGGCTCGCGTTTATATCCGAGAAGAGCTCTGTGTTAACTTTCTGCACAGAGTCAGAGTCAGTCTGGCTTAAACACCAAATAGAAACCCATTGGTTCCATATGACGTTCGACAAAGAGTCGTTTACAACCGTTAAATGAAGTAAGGCCCGCAAGGTTTGAAATAAATGAACGGGATGAGCATTCATATCTGAAATGATGTACTCAAATCCTGATTTAAATTTCATTTTTAAAAATAACTTTTCTAATTGCGAATCGTTTTTTATTTTATCCATCAATTTATAAAATCCGATTTGGCTTTGATGAATTTTTTCATCTTTTAAAAAATGATCGGCGTGAATCAGATCATGAAGAATAAAGCTTAACGGATCACGTGTCCCGTAAAGCTTTGTCGCCCACTGCTGATAATTTTCGTTAAAGGTAATAACGCGTTTGCCGCCAATCTGAATTTGAAAAAGTTCAAAAGGTTCTGGTTCGTGTTCGGTCACGATCAGCGGATAATTTTTATGGCCCAATTTAAAAAGCGAACGCAGCGCCGATTCGGGTATCGGTTTAATGCGGTACAGGTTTAAAAAATGATTTAAATCAATCGAAGAATCAATTTGTGCGGGCCATAAAATTTCGGTATCGGCGAAAAAATTTTTAACTTTGATGCGCGAAGTTTCGACTTCGTTCGCAGATAAAAATGAAATTTGGTGCGCGCCGCCGAACCAATCTTTGGGCCGACGTAAGCAACTAAGGCAAACTGTCCAAGCTTTAACCTTTTCAAACTCGGAAAAGCCCGAAAAACGATCTTTCCATAATTTAAAAGTCGTTTGGTTCGCCAAATAGAAGTCTGAATTACAAAATAGGGGTCGGTATCGATCTTTGCTCATTATTCCTAACACAAAAGTAATTATTATCTTCTTGCATAACATATCTGATCCGGGCTGAAATCAACCTAAGCAAGATAGTTATTTATTCATAAAGAGGGGTCTAAGTGAAGAAATGTTTTATGTCTTTTGCTCTATTATTATGTGTATTGTTCAGTGGCGAAATTTCTTTTGCCCGTATTCAATCTTTACACGACATTCACGCATTAGCGGCCAGCCACGAAGACTTTCACTATCCTGACTACTACCAAATCAAAGAAGATCCCCGCGTTGCTGTTGTTGATTTGATGAATTTTTCTCATATTAATCAGACGTTTCCACTTCCGACGGTGCCCTATAATCGCAAAGTTCAATTCGGAACTTGGATCAATTATCCAGGCGACGGAGCTTGTTTAAATACGCGCAACAAAGTGTTGCTACGTGATTCGAAATCAACGGTCACATACACACCCGATGGTTGCGCCGTTCAAAGCGGACAGTGGGACGACCCTTACACAGGAACTGAGTTCACGGCCACGCGCGATATTCAAATTGATCACTTCGTTCCGCTTAAAAATGTTTATATGACGGGTGGCTTTGAATGGGATCAACCTAAACGCTGCCTGTATGCGAATTACATGGGTAATACGTTTCATCTATTATCAGTCAGCGGCACGCAAAATATGATCAAAGGAGATAACTCTCCGGCGGCTTACCTTCCGCCGAATAAGAACTATTCATGTCAGTATTTGAAACAGTGGCTGCAGGTGAAAGTGATTTGGGCGTTACGTTTGACTCCGAAAGAAATTGCCGGAATCCAAAAAGAGTTTGAAGACGATGGTTGTGACCGCGCCAAGTTTAAAATGACGGCAGCCGATCTGACGGTGCAACGTCAGTTCATGGACGACAACAAAGACCTTTGTCAGCGTCCGCAGAAGTAGTTAATAGGATGACTTTTTAGTCATCTGCCGCGATAATCATTAGGTGCAAAAAGCAGCCAAACTACGTGCCGAAAAAAATAAAAAAACAGAATCTGTTGTTCGTTCAACAAGTCATTGCGACACATGCCCGTCGAAAGAAAAAAGCGTGTTATGCGGCGATCCTGCTGCGGTCGAGCTGATTGATAAGGTCAAAGTCACTTGTCACTTCGCCAAAGATCAAAATATTTTTCTATCCGGGGCAAATCCATTAGGATTGTTTTCGGTTCAATCGGGTTTGGTGAAATTAGAAAGCGTATCTGAAAATGGAAATGCGCACACGTTACGACTGTATGGCCCGGGTGATGTGATCGGTTACCGCTCTTTATTTTCAAATGAATCGTACAAAGCATCAGCCATCGCGATGGAAGACACGGTTGTTTGTTTCATTCCGAAGAATGAAATTTTTTGTTTGTTCAATAGTCATCCGAATTTAATGTTAAACTTGATTCAATTTTTATCAAAAGATTTGGGCCATGCTGAAAATAAATGGGTCGATCAAATGGATAAGGCCGCATTAGCTCGCGTGGCCGAAGCGATTTTATTTTTAAGCGAGCAGTTTGATCATGCGCACTGGACCCGAAAAGAAATCGCCGACTGGGCAGGGACGACATCTGAAACGGTGATCCGAACGTTGTCGCAGTTTGAGAAAGATGGCCTGATCCGCCTAAATGGGCGTGATATCGAGATCGTTGATCGTGCGGGTCTAGAAGTGGCTTCGCGCCAAAGTGCGCGCTAAAAGTACTTAATTCGTTATTAAATAAAATTCGAAACATGATCCCCGTCATATTTAGTTAGCCTAAACAGGCTTAACTTGGATTCATGAGACATGCTCTTTCTGAACCCATAGCTGACCAGTGCTTACATTGCCACGATAAAGTAGCCGTGGGAGAATTGTACTGCTGTCATGCGTGCGAAGTTCTTTACAAAGTCATGCATGAATCAGACTTTAAAGAACAACTTCAACATTCTTATGAAAAAAGAAACGTTTATGAGCATCTAGACCAAATTTCATTTGAAAAACTATACCGCTTAACACCAAACGCCCGCAATTTTATAATTTATGTCGGCGGGCTTGAGTGCTCTTCGTGCGTTCATTTATTAGAAAAAGTTTCTGAATTTTATCCTGAAATTTCTGAATCACGCGTGCATTTTTCAAATTCGACTTTATTAGTCAAACTAAGTACGTCGGCCAAGTTAAGTCATGTGTTAGCGCTGATCGAAGAGCTAGGTTATAAACCAAAAATATTAAAGTCGGGCGAATCTGTTCGCAATCAACATAAAATCGAGAATCGAAAGTTATTGATGAGAATTGGCGTCGCGGGTGCTGCCGCCGGCAACATGATGCTTTACGTCGTTCCGATTTATTCAGGCCTTAAGGGCGAGATGGCGCAGAACTTCAATTGGATTTGTTTTGCCTTGTTTCTACCGATTTTATTCTATTCAGCAGTGCCATTCTATCGCGGCGCTTGGAATTCTTTAAAACATAAAGTCATTAGCGTTGATTTGCCAATCACGATCGCGCTGTGGTTGGGTTTTACGGTATCAACTTTTAATTTAATCACGAAGCAGGCTGAAGTTTATTTTGATTCGACAGCTAGTTTTATGTTCTTCATTTTGTTAGCAAGATACCTATTACGTAAAGTTCAACAGCACTATTTATTTCAACCTGACTTTGATGATTTAATCGCGACCGAAAAAATTGAACGGGTTGTGGGTGAACAAAGCGAATTTATCCCAACATATGAAATTCAAGTGGGCGATTTGTTAATCATTCGTAATCAAGCCGTTATTCCGGCCGATGGCATTTTACAGAGTGAGCAGGCGCATCTAGATTTATCTTTATTAACAGGCGAAAGTTTGCCGCAACGAACATTTAAAAATATGAATATTTTTGCCGGCACGAAGGTTTTTAGCGATTCGGTTTTAATCGAAGTGAAAGCCACGGGTAGTGAAACTCATTTGGGTCAGTTGTTAGCTAAGTTAAATTCGTCCTTGCAAATTAAAACGGATTTTGGATTAATTACGGATCGGTTGTCTCAGTATTTAATTTTGATCGTATTAATGACCGCGGTCTTATTCTTTGCATTTTACGTTCCGATTTCTTTTCAGCAAGCCTTAAACCGCACGCTGGCCTTGATAGTTTTGGCGTGCCCTTGTGCATTGGCTTTCGGTACACCGCTTGCGCAGGGGTTAGCTTTACGAAAAGGTAAAAAAATGGGTTTGATTATTAAAAATCCATCGGTGTTAGAGAAAATATTAAAAGTTGAAAATTTATTTTTTGATAAAACCGGAACCTTAACAGAAGGTCGGCTTTATTTTTACCAAAGTTTTCCGTCAGAATTATCGCACAATGAAAAAGAAATTATTTTAGGCTTAGAAAATATTTCTTTTCATCCAGTGGCGCAGAACCTTCGTAAGCAGTGGGGTGATGTAAAACCTGTCGCCATTCATCAAGCTAAAGAAAATATCAGCGAAGGTGTTGAAGGATTTTACAAAGGTGATTTTTATCAATTAAAAGCTTCATCAGTTTCTAGCGATCGTGGTTTGATGCAAGTTGAATTTCTAAAAAACGACAAACGATTAGCGTACCTTTATTTTTCGGACCAATTACGGCCAGACTCGGTCGAAATTGTTAAAGAATTAAAAAAGCGATTCAAACAAATCAGTGTTCTATCGGGTGATCGATCGGCCGAAGTTCTAAGTGTGGCTGAAGCCGTACACCTTTCGAAAAATAATACCTATATTGGCTATTCGGCAGAACAAAAAGAAGCTTTGATTCGAAAAACGCCACTGAGCTGCATGATCGGTGACGGATCAAACGATTCATTGGCGCTTCAAGCTGCGGATGTGGGTATTGCGGTTAGTGGTTCGACGGATTTATCGCTTTCGCATGCCGATGTTTATTTAACAGAATCTGGATTAAAACCTATTTTAAAATTAATTGCGCTAGCCGAACAAGCGCAGCGCACGATCAAGATCAATATCGGAATATCTTTAGTTTATAATTCGATTGGTGCGGTTTTGGCGTTAAGTGGTTTTATTTCTCCGATGGTTGCGGCGATATTGATGCCGATTAGTAGTTTACTTTTAATTCTTTCAACCGTGTTGGGATTAAAATGAACATCTTAATTTTGGTGATTCCGATGTCTTTGGTTTTGGGTTCAGGCTTTGTCTTTGCCTTTTTGTGGGCGACGTCAAAAGGGCAGTTTGACGATTTAGAAACGCCGTCGCGACGGATGTTATCCGATGATTTTTTAGTTCAAGAAAATAAATGCACGCATGAAAGGAACGCAAGTGGAAAACAGAACAGCGCAGATACAAAACATAACATATGATGACGGTATCGTTAAAAAGTTCATGTTGGCGACCATCGTTTGGGCCGGAGTTGCCTTTACGGTTGGTCTATTAATCGCCCTTCAGTTGGCCTACTGGAAATTTAATTTTAACCTCGAGTGGCTTACTTTCGGAAGGCTACGTCCGCTTCATACAAATGCGGCTATCTTTGCCTTTGCCGGTAACGCTATTTTTGCCGGTATTTATCATTCAACGCAGCGTCTGTGTAAAACGCGTTTATTTTCAGACGCACTTTCAAATATTCATTTTTGGGGTTGGCAATTAATCATAGTGGCCGCCGCGATCACTTTACCTTTGGGTTTAAGCCAGGCAAAAGAATACGCAGAGCTTGAATGGCCTATCGACATCATGATCACTTTAGTATGGGTTGTCTTTGCGGTCAATTTCTTCGGAACCTTAGCCCGTCGTCGTGAAAAACATCTTTACGTCGCTTTGTGGTTTTATATCGCGACGATCATTACCGTCGCGCTTCTTCATATTGTAAACAGTATCGAAATTCCCGTTGCATTTATGCAAAGTTACCCCGTTTGGGCCGGCATTCAAGATGCCTTAGTTCAATGGTGGTATGGACATAATGCCGTTGCCTTTTTCTTAACGACTCCGTTCTTAGGTTTAATGTATTACTATGTTCCTAAAGTTGTAAATCGCCCGGTGTATTCCTACCGTTTGTCGATCATTCACTTTTGGGCTTTGATTTTTATTTACATTTGGGCTGGTCCACATCACTTGCTTTATACGTCGCTACCTGATTGGGCGCAAAATTTAGGTATGGTGTTTTCGATCATGTTATGGGCTCCATCTTGGGGCGGGATGATCAATGGTCTTTTAACGTTAAGGGGCGTTTGGCATTTGGTTCGTACGGAACCCATCGTTAAATTTTTCGTCGGGGCTTTAACGTTCTACGGGATGGTTACTTTCGAAGGTCCGCTTTTGTCGATTAAATCTATAAGTTCTGTCGGTCATTATACCGATTGGATTATCGGTCACGTTCATAGCGGAACTTTGGGTTGGAACGGATTTTTAATTTTTGGTATTTTTTATTACCTTGTTCCAAAATTATGGAAAACAGAGCTTTACAGCAAAAAACTGGCGAACCAACATTTTTGGATTGGTTTAACAGGCGTACTTTTCTATTACATTTCAATGGTTACAGCGGGCATTACTCAAGGCTTGATGTGGCGTGCGATTGATCCGAAGGGTCAGCTTGTGTACCCAGATTTTATCGAAACAGTGACGCGTATTATTCCATTGTATTGGGTGCGTGCTTTAGGTGGGTCGCTTTACATCGTAGGTTACATTCTATTTGTTTATAATATTGTTAAAACCATTAAATCGGCTCCGGCTTCACAATCAGATACGGTTGTCGAATACGCAGCTCCGGCAAAATCAGAACAAATTACTTCACCCGAACAAGGCCATCGTAAATTAGAAGGCATGGCGACCGTGTTTTCAATTCTAGCTTTTATCGCTGTTTTAGTTGGTTCGTTGATCGAAATTTACCCGACTTTAAGTTTACAAAAATATTTAAACCCAGAGCAGATGACCGAACCCTATACAGCCTTGCAATTAGCCGGTCGTGATATTTACACAAAAGAAGGTTGTTACTTATGCCATTCACAAATGATTCGCCAGTTGCCAGACGACGTTCTTCGTTATGGTCCGGCGTCAACGATTGAAGAATCGATGTACGATCATCCATTTCAGTGGGGATCAAAAAGAACCGGGCCTGACCTAGCGCGCGTCGGTAAAAAATATCCGAACCTATGGCACTTTAGACATATGCTTAATCCGCGCGACATCACACCGAATTCGATCATGCCGAATTACTATTGGTTAGCAGAAAATAACACAGACTTTTTTATTCTACGTAAAAAAGTATCGGTGATGAAAATGTTAGGCGTTCCTTATAACGACAACATGTTAGCCAATGCCGACAGACTGGCTGAAGACGAAGCCAAGATCATTGCCGAAGATCTTGAAAAACAAGGTGCTCCTAAAGGTCTAGAACGAAAAGAAATTGTGGCTTTGATTGCGTACTTACAATCATTAGGTCAAAAAGCGAAAGTGGCGGCACCAGTCGCGCCACAGAAATAGGAAAAGAGGATTTAAATGAAAGAAGGATTAAAATATTTTACAGATACGCATTTAACTTCGATCGGGCTTCTGCTGTTTTTTACATTTTTTGTTGGAATTGTGTTTTGGGTTTTTCGCAAAGGTTCGAAAAACTATTACAATCAATCGGCGCAAATGCCGTTAGAGGATGATTTATGAGTCAAGATAACGATAAAGAAATCAAAGGCCATGATTACGATGGTATCACTGAATATGACAACCCACTTCCGGTGTGGTGGGTTGCGGGATTTATCGGAACGGTGATTTTCGCTTTTATTTATTTTCTTCATTATCAAATCGCGGACGGCCCTACTTTGAAACAAGATTTGAAAGTGGCCTTAGCTGAAATTGAAAAAGTAAAAGCGGCTCAACCCGCCGATATTTTATCTGAAGATGAACTGGGCGTCGTTTTTAACGATCAAAAAAATATCGCTTTAGGCGGGCAAGTCTATGCGGGTAAGTGCGCCGTTTGTCATGGAAACGATTTACAAGGTGTTATCGGTCCGAATTTAGTTGATCAGTACTGGATTCATACAAAAGGAACAAAGGTCGGAATGGTTCATACCGTCGCTGAAGGCGTTGCTGAAAAAGGGATGCCACCGTGGAAAGATTTATTAAAAGGGACAGAGATATTGGCGGTCACAGCTTTTATTTACTCTAAAAAAGGATCAAACCCCGTAAATCCTAAAGCCCCGCAAGGTGATAAAATAGAGACGTACTAAAACAGGTAATCGAAGGAAAATATGGGTAGTGATAAATTAGATTCTGACAGGTTAGGCACTTTAGATCCGTTCGGTCATCGCAAAGCGATGATACCGGCCGAAGTGAATGGTTTATGGAAAAAACGCCGTGAATGGTCGCAAGCTGTATTGATTCTAATTTTTTTACTTTTACCGTGGACGAAAATCAACGGTGTGCAGACAATTCTATTGGATATTCCCGCTAGAAAATTTCAACTTTTTGGGGCGACATTTTGGGCGCACGATGCGCCTTTAGTATTTTTTATTTTATTAATTGGGTGCATCGGCTTAGCGTTTGCTACGGCCATCTGGGGCCGCGTCTGGTGCGGATGGGCTTGTCCGCAGACGGTTTTTATCGATGGACTTTTTCGTCGTGTCGAAATTTGGATTGAAGGGAATCACCTGAAACGCCGCGCCTTACTTGCAGCGCCTATGTCATTTGATAAATTTTTTAAAAAGACTTTCAAATGGATTGTGTATTTTATTTTATGTTCGATCTTGGCTCATTCGTTCATCGCTTATTTTGTTGGGGCCGATGCCCTAATAAAGATGATGCAAAATAATCCGAATGAAAACTTAACTTACTTTACGCTTGTGGCTTCAATCACAGCCTTACTTGTATTTAATTTTGGTTGGTTTCGAGAGCAGTTCTGTATCATCATGTGTCCCTACGGTCGCATTCAATCGGTATTGATGGACCAGAACTCGATGGCGGTTCTTTACGACGAAAAACGTGGCGAACCCAGAAAAAACCCAGCCGTTTCGCAAGAGAAACAGGGCGACTGTATTTCTTGTAATAAGTGCGTTCAAGTGTGTCCAACCGGAATTGATATACGTAAAGGTATTCAACTTGAGTGCATCGCCTGCACCGCCTGTATCGATGCCTGTAATGACATTATGAAAAAAGTGGATCGCCCGCCAAATTTAATTCGTTACAGTTCTGAAAGCGGCGTTTTTGGAAAAATTAAAAGTTTACGATCAATGATGTACTTGGCCATCATAGCGATCGCCAGTCTTATTTTAATTTATCAGCTTTCAACCAGAACTGTTTACCGGGCAACGATATTACGGGGGCAGGGGCTTCCGTACTCTTTAACCAAGAATGAAAAAGATGAAGACATCGTGGTGAATCATTTTAAACTTCATCTTAAAAATCAAGGTTACGAGGTTTTAAAATTTAATATCTCTTTAGCACTAGAAGAGTCGCAGTTTAATCCTGACTTGATCGAGCTGACGGCCCCAATCAACGATATCGAACTTCAATCCGGTGAAGACATGACACTTCATTTCTTTATCAAGGCTAAACCTCAGGTAACGACCGGTATTGGTAGCCGCAATGCCGAACTCAATTTAAAAATTTTAAAAGGTTCAGAAGTTTTAACCTCGAAACTTAATTTACAATTAACCGGGCCCAAGTAAGTGGAGTCGACTCCGCTGATACTTATTTTAAGTTTATTCACGGCCAGCTTTCTAGGAAGTTGGCACTGTGCGGTGATGTGTGGGCCCGTTGCTTGCTTTGTTTCAAACCAAGGAAACGTGAAGCTGTATCACCTAGGTCGACTGCTCACCTACGTCTCTTTGGGAGCACTGGCCGGAGCTTTTGGAGAAGTTCTATTTTCTAAATTGCCACGCGGATTTTATATCACCGTTATTTGCAGCGTCACGGCCCTTATTCTGATTTCAAGTTTATTGCGTTTAAATTTAATCTCGATCAAAAATACGCCTTTGAATTCTTTAAAACAGCAGACCAATTTAATTTTATTTCGTCTTTTTAAAAAATGGGGCGGGAAATCTTCGTTCATTATGGGCGTGCTAACGGGATTTTTGCCCTGTGGCTGGCTGATGATGTTTGTGCTTTCGGTCGTTGCGACACACTCTGCAATTTCTGGTGCGTTTATTTTATTTATTTTTTGGCTGGGTGGTTTACCTGCATTAATTTCTGTCACGGGCGTTATAGCGAAGCTAGTGGATCATTCGCCGGCTATAAACCAAAAAATTGCGGCTGTTGTGTTAGTTTTTGCAGCTATTTTTTCATCAGTTAGTTTCATTTTTAATATAAATTTTTTGTAAACATGTTTTGGATCATACTTTGCACCCTAAATGCGAAATAGATTTAATTAAGTTCTGAATAATCAGAATTAAATAACCAAAGGATGGATTACATGAAAACAAAAATTTTATTATTCGCAGCGGTACTTAGCTTTTTAAACTTTTCAATCGCTGCTGAGCCACCTGTCGCAGAAAAAGACGTTAAGATTGGAATCACTGGAGCTTATATTCCAGGCGGATTCGATTCGACAGCAGATGCTTACGTTGTTGTAAACGGTATCTTTCAAAACGGTTGCTACAAATGGAAAACAGCTGAAGTTGTTAATAAAACAGCGACTTTACATGAAATTACGTCGATCGCATCGGTTAGCCAAGGTATGTGTATTATGGTGTTGATTCCATTCCAAAAAGACATTCACTTAGGACAATTGGTTGCAGGCAAACATACTTTACGTTTTTTAAGTGGTGACGGAACTTACTTAGAAAAAGATATGAATATCGAGTAATTGATCCCGATTCATAGTTAAGGCCATTCACAAATCGAATGGCCTTTCATATTACAAGGAGGCCGACGTATGTTTAAGATCTTCTTATCTTGGTCTTTTATTATTCTTAGTGTTTTTTTGATGTCTTGCCAGGCACAAAAAAAATTTCAAATCGTTCAATGGAGTGAAGGTCAGTCCTTAAAGCAAACTGAGGCTTTGGATCACGTTCAAACAAAATCAGTACAAAATACCAAAACGGAAGTTGGAAATTTTGAAAGAAATGTTCAAACGTTTTTAGGTTTTGAGATCGAAAATACATTTGTTAAAAAATCATATAAAAATATGAAGCTGACTGAATTGTCAGGGCAAATTTTAAACCTTAAATATATTGATTCTAAGAAGCTCAGCGACTTTGATCAAAAGCTGACTCAAGATTATTTACAAGTTAAATTTTTACAAATCTTACCTACGATTGAATCCAAAACAAAGGTTAAGTTTTTAGAGGCAAAGCCCGTTCTTTCCGTTGAAAAGAAAAATGCCATTCCTTATTGGCGTATGGATTACATTGATCAGATCGGTGTACCGAAGGCCGTTTACCTAGATTCAAAATTTATCGTCGCTAAGACGCGTCGGTTAGGTTCGCAGTTTGATGAAAATCAGACTTCGGCATTATTGTATCCGTCGGGTCCGAAGCAAAGTTTGTTAACGGATGTATTGTTAAGCCATTTAAAGCCGGTTCCTTTAGCCAATGATTTAATTTCTGTCAGTAGTGAATCGCCCGCTAAAATTGAATCGATGACACAAGCATTAGACTTTGCCGTCGACGATTATCGTTTCGATCAGGTGCAAGTTTTTTATTATTTAAATAGATCCTTATCGTGGTTTGCCACGACCTTTAAGATCAAAAATTTACAACCTCTTGAAGCGGTCGTTCATATCGGATATCCCGAAAAAACAAATTCGGCCTTTTATTATCAAGGTCGAATTCGTGTCGGCGCCGGGGATGGAATCACTTACGATCACATTCCGAAAGATCCTAGTATCGTCATCCACGAATCAGTCCATTCGGTGATCGAGCAAGTCGCGGGACTTCCGTATGAAGGCGCGGGTGGCTCTTTAAACGAAGCGTTCGCCGATTTTTTTACGGCCGTTCAATTGCAAAACCAAAATTTGGGTGAAGTTTCTTTTCTGAAGGGTTCCTATAAGCGCTCGTTAGACACGGTTGTGCTTTTAAGTCAGGCCAATGCAGGACTTTACCATGACTCATTGATTGTCAGTGGGTTCTTATGGCAGCTACAAAAAGAAGTAGATAAAAACAAAGTCACACAGTTAGCCTTTTTAACATTAACTAAGTTAAATTTGGTTTCAGATTTTAAAGATTTCAGAGAAAAATTTAAATTGGCCGCAGTTCAATCACTGACCGAAGATGAAAATAAAATAACTTTAAAGTTACTAGAAAAAAGAGAGTTACTATGAACGCACTTGTCGGAGCCTGGGTTTTTGTTGCCGTGATTTATCACGGGGAATTAATGCCAAAACCAAATCCTAATTTAAATATCACTTTTGAATTTAATGCCGATCAGACGAATCGCCTTTACTATGATCGAACGGGTGATGTCGGGTTTTGTGAACGTAAGGCCACTTACAGTTATGCCGATAACGTATTAACGCAAAAAAACACGTGGATTAACCCCGAAAATCAGCCTTCGTGCGATACGGATCCCGATATGAAGTTAAACTCTGAATCGGTAACAAAAGCCGTAGTGAATGAACAACAAATGTATTTGGATCTGCCATTGGGTGACGAAACTCTAACTTATATTTGGCAAAAGAAATAAATCAAGGGGATTTGATGCAAGCACGACTTATAAAAGCTATTTTTATGATATCTATTTTTTGCGCGTCGGTTGCGCACTCCGACGTAAAACCGGTTATGGATCAGTTGGTCAACGAGCTTTTTATTCTTAAGCCTTACATCGTTTACGATGAAGAATTCCGCGACCCTAAAAATAACGAAGTCATTAAAAAATCATTAAACCGTATGGCTGATCTTAGCCGCAAGATTAATCACGATGACAAAATGAAAAAATCAGCTTTTAAAATTTCAGCAAAAATTTTAACCGAACAGTTGCAAGACGTCGCCACAATTTTTGAAAGTGGAAATAAAGTATATTCGCTGTGGACTTTAAAATCGACTTTAAATGTGTGTATGTCTTGTCACACTCAGTTACCAGGCGTTTCAACTCATTTTTCGGCAGCCAACAAGTTATCAAAAATTACGAATTATTTTAATGAAGCTGAATTCTTATTTACCGTAAAAAATTTCGATGAAGCGATGCCCATGTATTCGTTGGCCGTAAAAAATTATCCAACAGATATGAAAGCGGGTGATTTAGAAAAAGTTTTATTACGAAAGGCTTACTATTATATTCGGGTTAAAAGAAATGCATTGGATTTGATCGCTAGCCTAAAAATAGATTTAGAGAATAAGAATTTACCCTTATCGCACAAAAAATCCGTTCAGGACTTAATTCAAGCTGCGGGTGAATTAAAAAGCGAAAGCTATCCGACATTTACAAGTGCGAACGAAGCCGATCTGAAAGCCTATGTTGAAAAAGAGTTGAAGCCGATTTTAAGTGGGGATCTAGGTTTTTTAACGGATAAAAATTTGATTACTTATTTGCGGATCTCGAGTTTGCTTTATCAATATATTGACCAGAATCCAGAAACTCCTCTCTTGCCTGATATTTTGTATTGGCTTGCGTTTTGTGAACGCCGCTATACCAAAAATATGTACTACTCTTTACCCGATCTTTATCTAAAGCAGTGTATCAATGATTTTCCTAAAAATCCGGTTGCCAAAAAATGCTATAAAGAATACGAAGAAATCACCTTCGTGTCTTTTACAGGAAGTTCAGGCATCCATGTGCCCTCTGACGTTAAATCGGAACTGTCAAAAATGAAGAAAAAGGTCGGCCTGAAGTAAATCCTAAAGACTGGCGAACTATCTAAAATCATGCTAGAATTGGGGCATGAAGTTAATTTCAAAGTTTTCATCGCAACTTGAAGCGCAGATCGTTAGCCAATCTTTAATAGCCCGTGGGATTCGTTGTGAAGTTCACGGAGCTAAAGAGTACAGCTCTTTTGTTGTCGGCGGGGATTTGGGGTCTTTCGAACTTTTTGTTGAAGAAGATAAATACAATGAAGCGTTTGAAATTATTCGTGCACAGCGGGTAACGGCGGCTCCGACCGAGCAAATTCATCATGAACCGAAGTCGTATTTAAAAAAAGCGGTCATATTTTCGCTGTTGGCGGCCGTTATGATTCCAGTCGTTTTTAACTATGTGGCGTTTGTTAATTTAAAGGCCTACTTAACGACCGAACCGAACCCGGGAAAGCGAATTTGGGCATTTATTTTTGTTCTGTTGTTGCAAATTCCGACGATTCTAATCCTGGGATTAATTATAAAAAATTACGCCTAAAAAGGTGTTTATTTACGAACTTACGAAGTGACAATAAACGCGAATTGATGAAGTTCTTACCCTAAGCCTACACTTAGATCAAATGAACGCGTCCTAATCACGGTTCAATATTCGCTTCATGCAGCGTATGCTGAAAATTATCTTGATCACTTTACTAACATCCGTCCAAGCCTTTGCGGGTTTAACCTTAACCATGGGCGGAGACATCAACTTCAATAAGAATTTAATGCGTCCAGATTCCATTGGATTTAACTCAAGTAAGGGTAAAATTCCGTGGAACGCGTATACGGCTAATTTAGCGCCCATGCTGGACGGTGATATCAATTTTGGTAATGTCGAAACAGTTGTTTCAGATCGGCTGGATATAGCGCCCAATGCGAAGACCTATGTTTTTGAGACTCATCCTGCAGCGATTCAACAGCTGATTAATGTGGGTTTTAATTTAATGAATTTAGCAAATAATCACGCTTATGATTATGGTCATGTGGGTATCGAAGAAACGATTCGTAACACCCAGGCGATGCACGAGCAAAATCCGCAAGTGCATTTTGTTGGTGTAGGAAAAAAACAAGATCTATTGAAACCTTATGTTTTTACAAAAAATGGGTACACGATTGCGATCGCTAGCCTTTCGATATTAGATAGTGAATTTAAAGCGACGGATACGACACCTGGCTTATTACACATTCGTGATCAGGCGCAATTTCGTGAAGTCGTGCGTAATATGAAAATGACCGCAGCCCATTATAAAATTTTATCGATTCATAACGGAACCGAAAGCCAAGTGACTTTAGATTCTGGTCAAAAAGCTTATTACGAATATGCGATAAAAAATGGTGATGTTGATTTAATTATTGGCCATCACCCGCATTCGGTTCGACCGATTGAAAAGATCGGCGATAAATATATTTTTTATAGTTTAGGAAATTACATGATGTTGGGTTCGGCCAATATCACGGGTCTTGCGGGTGGACTTGATTTTGGACTTTTTTCGAAACTTCATTTAGTTGAAAACGAAGCGGGACGCTTAATTCCAGAAGCGATCGAGATGACTTTGCTAACGAACACCCACGCCGCTGTAAAACCGCTAGCAAAAGATATTGCTTCGAACCGTTTGGTCGCATTTCAAAAGTTATCCGTTCAAGAATTAGGAACAGATGCTTTACCTTTTAGAATTAATTCACTTGGCCAAGGGATTTTCTGCTTGCCTAATTTGAAATTAGATTCTTCTATGAAGGCATGCCAAAACTAAAAGTACTATTTATTTCAGGAAGCTTACGTAAAGAATCATTCAACACAAAGTTTGCTCACGTGGCGGCTTCGCTTATCGGAAAAGACCACGAAGTGGGTTTCATTGAACCTCACGAACTTGATCTACCGTTAATGAATCAAGATATTGAAAAACAACCAGAAAAAATTGCCATGATTGAAAAGTTCAACGCAACGATTGCGTCGTACGATGCGATCGTCATCTCATCACCTGAATACAACGGGTCTATGTCATCCCCATTAAAAAACTTTATCGATTGGACATCGCGCGTGAAGAAATCAGCCTGGGTCGGGAAACCATTATTATTGTTAGCGGCGTCGCCAGGTGGCTTAGGTGGTATCCGCGGTTTAGCCCACACGCGTGTTCCGTTTGAAGCGTTAGGATCATATATATTCGGAGAAGTGTTCGGGTTAGCCAAAGCGCACGAAGCTTTTAAAGAAGATGGTAGCTTAGTCGACCCGAAAAATTTAGAGCGTCTTGAAGGCATGACTTCACGGTTTATGAAATTTGCGGCTCAGTTAAAAAACTAAGCCGTTCTTTTTTGAATTAGTTATTTCAGATAGGCTTTAAGATCCTCATAGCCGCCGATTAAAATTCCGTTATGAAATACTTGCGGAAATGTCGGCCAGCCACTCCATAATTTGATCGCTAGGCGTTTCTTCCATTCAGAAAAATAGCTACCGTGTTCAATATAATGAAAACGAATATTTTTTTCTGTTAAAAGTTTTTTAGCCGACTTAACGACCGGGTTTTGTCTCATGCCGACAATGACCCACTCATTACCTTTGATCGCTGATTCGACCTCGTCAACAATAGGGCTGTGGTAAGCAAGAATTTTTTTACTGGCTTCGGCGTGGACTTTATCGGCGCTTAATATTTTTCTCATGATATTTTTATCCTTTAGACTTTATTTTGATTTATAAATTGTCGTTGCAGTAGTTGATAATAAATTCCTGATTCAATTTTTGAAAGCTCTTCGTGCGTACCAGATTGCACAATTTGACCGTGATCTAAAACAAAAATTTGATTGGCATCTTTGATCGTCGCTAATCTGTGGGCGATCACTAGCGTAGTTCGGCCCTTCATTAAACGTTGTAACGCTTCTTGAACTAAATGTTCGCTGGCCGTATCTAAGTTACTGGTCGCTTCATCTAAAATTAAAATCTTTGGATTTTTTAATAAGGCCCGGGCAATGGCGACCCTTTGTTTTTGCCCACCCGATAATTGAATGCCACGTTCGCCGACCATAGTTTCAAATCCTTGCGGGAATGATTTTATGAAATCGTAAGCGTCCGCCGATTTTGCAGCTGACACCACTTCGTCATGAGTTGCTGTGGGTCTTGCGTAGCGAATATTTTCTTCAATGGTACTTGAAATTAGGACGGGCTCTTGTGAAACCATGCCGATTTGGTCACGCATCCAGTTCAGTTGAAAATCTTTTAAGTCGATATCATCAATTAAAATTTGACCCGAACTTGGATCATAGAATCGTGGAATCAAGCTAGAGATCGTCGTTTTACCACCGCCCGAACTTCCGACTAACGCGATCACTTGGCCAGGTGCCACCTTAAACGTTAAGTTTTTTAAAACTTGTAAGTCGGTGCGTGTTGGGTAACTGAAATTGACGTTCTTAAATTCGATTCGTCCTTCTAAATTGGCTAACGTTTTTCCAGAGTGCGTTTGGACCGAGTCTTTCTCTAAGATTTCAAAAACGCGCTGACTGGCACCAACACCGGCCATGACATCGCCCCAAAGGCTACCAAGGCTACCAACCCCGATAGCGACGATCATAAGGTAAAGTAAGAACTGCGTTAAATCGCCGATGGTCATTTGATCCATCACGACTTCGCGTCCGCCGTACCAAAGTACAAAGCAAACAGCGCCAAAGCCTAAGACCATCGCTAAGGTCATAAATTCAGTGATGGCACGAATACGGCTAACGGCCGTTTTTAAAGCGGTGTCTAAAGAATTTCGGTAGCGTTTGATTTCAGAATTTTCTTGAACAAAGGATTTAACCGTACGAACGCCCGAAATAGTTTCTTCGGCGACGATACTGGCGTCAGCCAATGTCGTTTGAAAATCTTTTGAAAATTTCTTAATTCGTTTTCCGAACAGGGCGCCCATGATCGCGATGGGTGGAATCAATACCAGCATCATGGCTGATAATTTCCACGACGTGTAAAACATAAAAGCAAATCCGCCGATGACCTGGCCAATATTTCTTAACCCTTGCGATACATTCACGCTGACCGTATTTTGTAAGGTGGTGCAGTCAGAGGCTAAGCGGCTCATCAGTTCGCCGGTTCTGTTTTCATCAAAAAATGAAATATCTTGATTCAGAATTTTTTCGTAAAGTTTTTGGCGCAAACGTAAAACAATACGTTCGCCGCTTAAGGTGAAAAAATAATAACGTAAGCTTGAGGTAATCGCTTGAACCGTAAAGGCGATCAGTAAAACTAAAACGACTTGGTTCAGCAGCTGGTAATTTTTTGGTTGTAAAACGTTATCAACCATCCAGCGAACAAGTTGCGGGTAAACTAAACCCGCAATGCTTGAAAGAATTAAAAATAGAAGTCCAAGTAGAATGCCATTTTTTTCAGGCTTGGCCACGTTGTAAAAACGTTGCCAAGTTGTCACACCCGAAGATGTTGGCTTGGGGTGTTGATTATTCATATTTATTTTTTAGCCGTTTTAAAAATCTCAGATAAGAAATTCTCTGCAGCTAAGAAAGAACGACGATCAGAGGCTTCGTTGTAAGCGGCGCCTTTTGAATTATCGTTACCCGCTGCCATTTCAGTGAATGAGTGAACTGTATTTGCGTACTTCACTAATTGGTAATCGACTTTGTTGGCTTTCATTTCGTCTTCAAAAGCAGCGACGTCTTTATCCGGAACATTCGGATCGATAGCTCCGTGAAGAACTAAGACTTTAGCTTTGATGTTTTTACCGTCAGCGGGCGTTGGGCTATCTAAACCACCGTGAAATGTGATCACGCCAGCTATATCAGCACCAGATCGAGCTAACTCAAGCGCACCTGTTCCACCGACGCAGTAACCAGCAACGGCTAATTTTGCGCCATCAACGTTAGTTTGTTTTTTAAGTTCAGCTAAAGACAAAGCTAAATGATCGCGAAAAAGTTTACGATCTGTTTTGTATTTCGTTGCTAAAGCGGCCGCTTCGTTCACATCTTTCGGGTGAATACCTTTACCGTAAAAGTCGGCAGCCAATACGATGTAACCTAATTTTGCGAAACGATCGGCTTGCTTTTTTGTTTCTGCGGTTAAGCCCATCCAATTATGGATCAGTAAAATCGCCGGAGTTGAGGCTTTAACTGATTTAGGCATCGTTAAATAGCCTTCATACTTTTCAGTCGAGCCATACTCTAACGTTTTTGATGTTAATGCTTGCGCGTTTGCAAACAAAGAAAATACCAGCACAGTCACTGCGCTTAATAAATTTGTTTTTTTCATAAAATGTCCTTCGTTCGGGTTATTGAAATCTTTCAATATACTGACAGCGTTGACATAGGTTTTCTACAAGTTTGTTTTGCTTGAAGCCGCTCAGCATCGCCATCGCTTTCGGACTATCTAAAATTTCTAAAATAGATTGCCGCTGCACATGGCCTAAAGGAATTGCGGCTTCTTTATCTAAACAGCAAGGGACGACCGTGCCGTCTGCTAAGATACCGAAATGTGAAGTTAATCCGTAACAAGTTCCTTTGGTTCCTAGCACGGGCAGATCAGCGCTGGGCCAAATAAATTCGGTATCGAAGTGTAAATAAAGTTTATTTTTAACTTTAAGGCTTTTTTGTTTTCTTACATCAACTGCCGAATTCATTTTGAAGTTGAAATGATTTTCGATGCGTCTAAGCATTTCGACATTTTCTGTTTCGCTGCCGCGCACATCTTGTAAATTCCATAAGCGGTAGTTGATGTAAAGATCCGGGCGTTTTTCAAAGGCGTCTTGTGTCCAAGTAAAGATTTTATCTAAGTAAAGTGTCGGGTCTTTTCCTTTAAAATTATCGAAAAAGCTGTGCAAAGAAAAATTCACTTGGTGAAAGGCCGGGCTTAATAATAATTCATGGTTTGAATCTTTAAGTAACACTCCGTTGGTTACGAAAAAGATCTTGGCTCCATATTTTTCGCATATCGCAACAAACTCTGCTAATTTTGGATGAACAAGCGGATCGCCCATTAAATGAAAGCAAACCAGCTCGGTCAATGGGGTGACTTGCTGAATGACTTTTTCAAAAAGCTGTACGTCCATTAGTTTATTCGCGCGAATGACCTCGGGACAAAAGCTGCATTGTAAATTGCAGACATTGCTGATTTCGATATTCACTTTGGCGAAGCGCTTTTTAGATGGTTTCAAGTTTAACTTTCGGCATGGTTTGGTCTTAGACCTACCGATATAGCTTAGTCATCGCGTTAGGTAAACTAAACACATTCAAAGGGGCGGTTTTTTTGCCGTAGATCTGCGCAATTTGAACACTTTGCTTGCTTACAGCCCGGGGAAGAAATCCCTTTTTACCGAAGAAAAGATGACTTATAAATCAATAAAATGAGAAGGTAGCCCCATGTCGTCAAACCAAGATCAAAAGAATGCAGTTTTAGTTGGAATTCAATTACCCGGAGTCACTGAAAGCGAACTACAAAGTTCACTTCAAGAGCTGACCAGACTTGTAACCACGCTTGGTTATAAAGTTGTAGGTCAACTGACACAGAAAAGAACTACCGATAAATCCTTAGCCGTTTTGGGCGATGGTAAATTATCTGAATTAGCCGAATGGACGGGCGGAACCGGTAAGGTTGCTTCTTCATTCGTTAAGAAAAAGCATAAAGCGGCCTTAAAATTTGTCGAAAAAGATGAAAATGGAAACGACATTGTTCCGGACGCTAATGACTTAGGGTTTGAAATTTTATCAGATGACGGTGAATACGAAGATGAAGAGCAAATCGAATCTTCAGAACCCACCGAGAAAAAAAAGAATGCGCAAATTATTATTGTTGATACTGAATTGTCTCCATCGCAATTAAGAAATTTAGAAAGCGCTTCGGGCGTGACCGTTTTAGATCGTACGGGTGTGATCATCGAAATTTTCTCTCGGCATGCGCGCACGAAGGCGGCTCGCTTACAGGTTGAGATCGCACGGCTAACTTACGTGGCTCCGCGCTTGCGCGAAACTGGTGGTGGCGAAGATCGCGGTGGTGGTGGTATCGGCGGAAAAGGATCAGGCGAAACAAGCTTAGAGTTAGACCGTCGACGCATTCGTGATCGTATTAAAGAATTAAAAACTGAATTGGCTTCGATCGGCAATGAACATCATCAACGTCGCGCACGCCGTGAACAAGAAATCAGTGTGGCCTTAGTGGGTTACACCAATGCGGGTAAATCTTCGTTGATGCGCGCGATGACTGGCAGCGAAGTCTTCGTAGCGGATAAACTTTTCGCGACGTTAGATACAACCGTGCGACCGATTGTTCCCGAGACTCGTCCTAAAGTTTTATTGTCGGATACGGTTGGCTTTATTAAAAAACTTCCACATGATTTAGTTGCGTCTTTTAAATCCACATTAGACGAAGCATTGAATGCGTCGTTACTATTATTTGTTGTCGATGCGTCTGATCCGTCTTTTAGGTCGCAATTAGAGGTCACGCAGTCTGTCTTATCGGAAGTTGGCGCCACAGAAGTTCCACGTTTATTGATTTTGAACAAACAAGATCAGTTAGATGAAGAACAGAAAAATGCTTTGGCGCAAGAATTTCCAGAAGCCATATTTTTATCAACACGCGATAAAGCCGACGTCTTGATGTTGCGTGAAAAGATCATGGGTTATTTTGAAAGTGACATGGTCGATGAAGATATTTTTATTCCTTATTTGGTTCAAGGTATTATCGGTGACGTCAGAGCAAAGATGCGCGTGCTGTCTGAGGCTTATAATGAACTCGGTGTTACTTTAAAAGTTCGTGCGCCGAAAGAGAATATCGAAAACGTGAAGAAAAAAATAGAAATCAATACGCCGCGACGTCGTTAGTTTTTAACTAGATCTTCACAGTCGGATGATTTTTATAAAGTAGTTCGTGAAATGAATTGACCCCTTCCTATTTGAAAGTACCCTAGCGGTTCCTATGTGGGATTGGGTAATATGAAATTTTTTGGCTTTTTAATTTTAACAATTCTACTTTTGGCTGACGTAGCCAACGCTGGCTTAAAAGAAAATGCGATCAAAATTCTACCATCCAAAGAGATCGTCGTCACCGGTCATCCTGATTATGCTCCTATCATTTGGAAATCTGCTGAAAGTAAACATCTGCAAGGGGTTGCGGTCGAACTTGTCGAAATGGCTTTCAAAGAGCTTGGTGTAAAAGTTAAAACCTTTAATGCTTCAACGTGGGGGCGCGCTCAAGAAGAAGTTAAAGAGGGGCGGGCGGATATGTTACTGCCACCTTATACAAACGCCGAACGTCTGGTAAGCTATCAATACTATTCGTCTCCGATTTTAATGGACGAGACAGCCGTCTTTATTAAAAAAGGTACCAAGATTATTTTTAAAAAAATCGAAGATTTGTCGAAATTTTCAGGTGCAGCTATCATTGACGACAGCTTCGGAAATGAATTTGATTCGATTTCAAAAGCTAAATTAAAAATTGAACGGTTAGCGACAACCGAGCAGTGCTTCGAATTTTTAATGAGCGACCGTGCTAACTATATGATTGCTGGTTATAATTCGGGTATGGCTGTGGCGGCACGATTAGGCTTTGAAAATAATATTTCTGTGCTTCCGAAAAGAATTATTACGACAGGTATTTACGCGCCGATATCTAAAAAATCAGCTTGGAATAAACCAGAGATTCATGAATTCGTTAATCAAAAAATATTAGAGTACGGGAAAAAAGGCATCGTTAAGAAGCTAGAGAAAAAATATTGGGCCACCTTTAAAAAAGAAATGGCCCAGAAAAAATAAAACGTAATTAGTTTATAGTGTACTTTTTTAAATAATCATTCATCTTTTGATACATCGAAGCGCAAGTTGCACTATCATTTGCTAAGGCCGCTTTTTCTAAATCAACCGCTAATTTTTCAAGTGTTGGAAATCCATAAGGCCGTGAAACACCTTTGATCACGTGAGCAATTTTAGCAATACCGGTAAAATCGCCACTAGCCAGCTGCTTCGACAAGTTTTCTAAATCTGACTTACGAGATTGGCAAAAGCGAGGAACAAATTCTTGGATGTCAGAGTCGATCTGAACTTCAGTTTTGACTGTTTCCATGATTAGTTCCTTTCAGAGTAGGGAAGGGTCGATGGGGTATTTGTTGCGGCCGCCGTCATAAATGCCGGAGTTTGTGTCGAAGGCTGTTCTTCGCGAGTTAAGTAGTAACCTTTATTGCGGCGATTCTTAATCGCTAGCTGGCCAAGATTGATTTTTTTTCTTAAATGGCAAACGTGCGTATCGATATTGCGTTCGCTTAAATTAATTTTATCCCAAACAACTTGGACTAGGCTTTCTCTTGAAATTTCTTTGCCATAGTTTTTAACTAGCGTTAATAAAATTTTGAATTCAATCGGCGTTAAATCGATTGAAGTTGTTTGGTCTTTTCCCGTACGTGCGCTAACGGCGTGAGTTTCCATGTTGATAATTAAATTTGCTAAATTAATTGTTGAATGAAAGTTATTTGAGGTTGCCATTCGGCGGCGTTGAATCGCTTCAAGGCGCGCAAGTAATTCGCGTGGTTCGAAAGGTTTTACAACGTAGTCATCGGCTCCGGCAGAAAGTCCTTTAATTTTCTCATCAAGTTCGCCGTAGGCCGTTAACATGACGATTGAAAATTTATATTCTAAATTTAATTTTTTTAACTTTAAGCAAAGCTCTAAACCATCGCCGTCAGGTAAACTACGATCTAGAATAACGATATCCCAATCTTGGCTTTCGATACATTCCCAAGCCGACTTTAGGTCAGAGGCCATCGTCACATCATAAGTTGGTACTAAGATTTTTTTTAATAGATACTGAGTTTCAATATTGTCTTCAATTACTAAAATTTTTGTCATAGCCTTCTCTTCAAAAAAGTTAAGTCTGCGTTAACGTTATCAACTCGGCTTCGTGCCAGTCAGACAAGCCCATTTTTTAGCATAAAGCATAGGGCTTAACTATAGTTATTTGGGCTCAAAAAGAATGTTTATAATTCTTAACATCCCCATAATTCACTCAAAAAAGTTAAGGAACCAATAATAACCATTAAAACAAAATGAGTGCCAGAATTTACGGGGTAAAAAGTCACACGATCAAAAAAAACTTGCAGGAGTTCCGCAATGTTTGTTCGTAATTTAAGTTAATTGAACAAGCTATTTATCTTTTGGATTAATACGGATTGCGCGGCCGCACTGCCGGCAAATTTCCTTTAAAGGCCAAGCCAGCAGCGTGGGACTTATTTTTACTGAGCTTTTGCAATAAGGACACTCCGTCTGGCCCTTAATGACTTTGCCATTAAGTTTGATCGTTTTTGAAAATGCGACGATGCCAAGAATGAAGAAAAGTGGAACCAATAAAAAGTGTAAAGCCGGAATTAAAACGGAAAAAGCAGCGGCCAGCCAAAATAATAGAAGTTTTTTAAATGCGTTTACAAGTCGTTGATTAGCACTAAATTCGCGAATCGTGATCCGGCCAAGACCCATCCGCTGATCGCCAATACTTGCTAAAACTTCGATGTTTTTTTCTTCTTGTTTCATAAATTCTTAAATTAAACCTTTATATCTGTATTCTTATGGTATCAGATATAAAAAGAAAAATCTGTTTTTTAAAT
>JACMQO010000136.1 GCA_014376935.1 Bdellovibrio sp. | reverse complement strand
GATACGAACAGGCTTAATAGGAATCTTTGGAAAAAGCAATAAAAAAACGGATTAGTTGGAGCCACGGGCGTTGTCGGCGAAACATTCATTAACATCCTTGAAGAATATGCTTTTGAAATCGCTGAGCTTCGTCCTTTCGCCAGTCAAAATTCATTAGGACAAAAAATTCAGTTAGCGGGCAAAGAGTGGGCCGTTCAAGTTCTAAAGCCAAATTGTTTCGATGGTTTGGATATGGTTTTTTTCTCTTCGGGTGATGACATTTCTAAAGAGTGGGCCCCGCAGGCGGTGAAATCAGGCGCTCACGCGATTGATAATTCAAATGCTTTCCGCATGAATCCAGAAATTAAATTAGTTGTGCCTGAAGTGAATGGTCATTTGTTAGATGAAAATTCAAAACCTCAAGTGATCGCAAATCCAAACTGCTCAACGATTCAGTTAGTCGTGGCTTTAAAACCGTTGGCCGACGCGTTCGGTATTGAAGACGTCACGGTAGCAACATACCAAGCTGTTAGCGGAGCCGGACTTCCAGGTTATGACGAATTATTACAGCAAACACAAAACTACCAAGATATGGATCACGAGCCTAAAGCTTTTCCAAAACAAATTCTATTTAACTGTATTCCACAAATCGGCGGATTCAGCGAAGATGGTTTCTGTTCTGAAGAAACAAAGATCATGAATGAAAGCCCGAAAATTTTAGGATTACCAGATCTAAAAGTTTCAGCTTTCACCGTACGTATCCCGGCTTTAAACTCGCACGCAGAAGCTGTTTGGGTGACGTTAAACAAAGAAGTTTCAAAAATAGAGTTTATCAACGCATTAGGAAGCTTTGAAGGCTTGGCGATCTTTACTGAAGATTACCCAACTCCATTAGAAGCGTCTGGCGAAGAGCCTGTATTTGTGGGCCGTATTCATCAAGATAAGCACAACAAAAAGCGTTGGCTGATGTGGGTTGTCGCAGACAATCTAAAAAAAGGAGCCGCATTAAACGGCCTTCAAATCGCAGAGCGATTGTTTTCGTAATTAATTCTAAGTCATTCTAGGTCATTTTATTCTTATTGCGAACGACAAGCTAGACACAAGCCTACTTGTCGTGATGCAATTTAGCTGTGAAAATATTTGCGAAAAAAATGACAATGCCGACAGCAAAAAAATCAATGATTTCTATTATTTCAATCATGTTGATCAGTATAAAAATTTTTGCCGCGCCGACGATTACGAGTGTGACTGGCGTTAGTTATTTTATTCCCGCGGGTGGAACGGCTACGATGGCGGCCTTCGGCGGAATGGCTGGCACATGTGCCTCTCCTTCATCAACTACAACTTGTAATACCTGTACAGATGCGACCACTACAACCATCAAAGCCTGTAACCCCAAAAGTATAAATCCAAACTTAGTTATTACCGTTGGCTTTACCACTGCGACAGCTATCACTAATCGATATGTCCAATTACAAACAGGCCTTGGCACGACGTCATACGCCGGGATTGGAACTCCGACCCGAATGACAATCGCCGCAAATGGATCGGGTTCGGTTACGACAACTTGGGGACAATTGTGTGCGGCCGATGCAGGAATTGCTAGTAGTACTTGTATTGGTGCGACAGCAACAACGTTCGATGCCAATCGTACTTTGGGTGTTGGTATTGATGATAGTGGAAACGACCAGATCGAGGCGGGCGAAGTAACAAGTATTCCAGTTTTTTATCAGTACGTAAATGCGGCGACGGCAACAAAACAAAAATTTTATTCTAGCGATTGTAGCGGTGATGCCGCGGCTAGGGGAGCCTGTGGTTTTACGTTAACTCCGGGTGATTCAAAACTTTATATCGATAAGTTTTTCGCCAGCGGAGTCGTTAATGGCGCCCCCGTTAAAGATGGAACTGATCCTGATTGGTTAGGGGTCGCATTTTTCGTAGCGCCCGTAGCTAGTGCGGCCAGCATTGCGAACAACGTCGGGCCAGTTATCAAAGCTTATAACAGTAAGTACGGGCTTGATGATTCAAAGTTGGATGGCCTTAACAACTATACGAAATACTGCGTGATGATGGGCAATATAAATAAAGCCTACAATATCATTAAGTTTACCGCGACCACGCCAGACGATGCGGCAATGTGCGGAACTCCATCCGAAGTTGTTGGCGTCTTAGATGACAAGCACTGTTTTATTTCAACGGCCGCGTTCGGTTCAGACATGGCGCCCGAAGTGCAAACGTTTCGTCAATTTCGCAATCAGTTTTTATTGACCAATAGTTGGGGCCGAAGCTTTGTTAAAATGTATTACCAATACGGCCCGACGGCGGCTGACTTTATTTCAAAGAGTGAGGGATTGCGTACCATGACTCGTGTAGCGCTTTATCCGTTCTTAGCTTTTTCGTATGTGTCTGTTGAATATGGTTTTAATGTAGCGTTATTAACCTTAATGGTCGCATTGATTTTATTAAGTTCTGTCTCGAAATTTCTTTTTAAGCATAAAAAAGTTTTAGCCGTTTTTGTTTTAATATTCTCATTTAACCTGCGTGCCCAAGAGTCTTCACCTAGGTTAATAAAACACCCCGGCGCAGCCGAAGGTTTAATTCGCATCGACAAAGATGGGAATTACATTTACGCGATGACGAAAGATTTAAAGAAACAATCTGGGCACTTATATATTGGCCAAGCCAATAACCCTGATGTTTCTATTTCAATCGACGCCACCGACATCAATGGAAACCCAACGGGTGCGGTGAATAGTTATAATTTTGACGACTTTTACAAAGGCACTTCGAAAATTTTGATCGGTTATGATTACGAATGGTTTCCTTGGGCTGAAAAAACGATGTTAGGGATCCAGGCTGGCGCTAGTTTTATGTACGCTGATGGACATGGTCGATTAGTTGCCAGTTCGACGACAGCGACGAACCCCGTATCACAAGAAAAATTCTCATTTTTGACGTTACCTTTAAACCTAGGTTTGGTTTACCGATTTCAATACAAAGATACGCAGATGTTTGTACCTTATGTCGATGGGGGCGGAACGTACATGGTTCTTGCCGAAAAGCGCGAAGATAAATCTGCACCCAACTTTACAGGTGGATTTGGATTCTACGGAGCCGGCGGTTTACTTATAAACTTAACCGCTATGGACAGAGAAACGGCGCAGGAATTAAATAGCGAATACGGAATTGGAAACCTGTGGTTGTCGCTTGAATTTAAAGCCGTTGAAGTTGAAGCCGAAACATTTAAATTTTCGTCGCAGTTTTTTAATGCCGGCGTTTCATTCGATTTTTAAATACCAATGATAAGCGCAAAAGATAAAAAAATTTTAGAATTAGAAGCGTCGAATATGACTCGTATTCGATTTACCGTTTCATACGACGGTTCCGAGTACTGTGGATGGCAAAAACAAAATCACGAAGAGCGTCCCAGTGTTGCGCAGACAGTGACGACGGCTTTAGAAAAAATCTTTCAACATAAAATTACATTGTATGCTTCAGGTAGAACCGATGCGGGCGTGCACGCCCTTGAACAAGTTTGCCATTTCGATACGACTCGTGATTTTAGCAAGACTAAGGCCTGGGATTTAGGTTGGGCTTTAAGAAGATATTTACCGATGTCAATAATAGTAAAACACGCTTGGGTGGTTCCGATGGAGTTTCATGCGACGATTTCTGCTGAAAAAAAGACATATAGGTACCTTATTTACAACGCAACGCTCCCAAGTCCGATCCTTTGTAGATACATGGGTTGGATTCGTCGCCCACTAAATTTAGATCACCTGAATGCCAGTTCTAAATATCTTGTGGGATTACAAGACTTTAAGAGTTTTCAATCGATAGGAACAACGGTCGCGCATACAAATCGCGAGATTTTGAGAGCCACTTGGCGCTGGAAAAAACCTCATATTGCTGAATTTTCAATCACAGGAACCGGGTTTTTGAAGCAAATGGTCCGAAATATTGTTGGTACGCAGCTGATGTTAGAGCAAAAAAACCTGCCACCCGAAGAAATCAAACGGATCATTTCGTTAACAGATCGAAAATACGCGGGTCCCCCGGCAGAACCGCAAGGCTTATATTTATTGCGAGTTTACTACCCTCAGGACCTTGACAATAAGTGCCGCGAACTTTAAAACACTCATTCATCTATTTCGGAGTAATCATGAAGACTTGGAATGCAAAAACAGAAGAAGTTGACCGTAAGTGGTTTGTCGTAGACGCCGCTGGTTTAAGATTAGGTCGCTTAGCGACTCACGTTGCTAACATTTTACGTGGTAAGAATTTACCAACGTTCACACCGCACGCTGATGCTGGTGGTTTCGTAGTAATTATCAATTGTGACAAAATCGAATTAACAGGGAACAAATGGAATGCGAAAAAGTATTATCGCCATTCTCGTTGGTTCGGTTCTTTAAAAGAAAAAACAGCAGAACAAATGAGAAATGATAATCCAGAGTTTATCATTCAAGATGCTGTTAAAGGTATGTTACCAGTTAACAAACTTTCTAAAACTTTAATTACAAAACTAAAAGTTTATCCTGGTGCTGAGCATCCACATGCAGCTCAAAAACCTGAAGCTTACGTTATCCAAAAACACTAAAGAAGGTAATGAACAATGGCAGCTGCTGAAAAATTTTATTATGCGACTGGAAGAAGAAAAACAAGTTCTGCACGCGTTTATTTAAAACCGGGCAAGGGCGTTGTTTCCATCAACGGTAAAACCGCTGATGCTTACTTAACTCGTTTACAATCACGTATGGTCATCATGCAACCAATCGAACTTTTGCTACAAACTGGTAAATTCGATTTACGCGTTATGGTTTCTGGTGGTGGTGAATCTGGTCAAGCTGGAGCTATCCGTCATGGCGTTACTCGCGCTTTAATCGCTTTCAACCCTGAGTTTAAAGGCGAGCTTAAAAAAGCTGGCTTCGTAACTCGTGATCCCCGTATGGTTGAGCGTAAAAAGTACGGCAAGCACGGTGCACGTCGCAGCGGTCAGTACTCAAAACGTTAATTCGTTTTCAGATCTTATATATTGCTTATCAAAGGGAATCCGAAAGGGTTCCCTTTTTTTTTGTAAAAAGTCGTGGTTTCTTGTCATTTAAGATAAATTTTCTTTGTTTGATGTTAAAAAAATGTTAAGATAAAACAGTAGTAAACAAACAAGCTAAACAAATTATACAACCCAATGAGAGGCTGTTTAGGTAACGACTTATGAAACAAGAATTAAACAAGCTAGCGCAATTTTTAAAAGAGAAAAGAACCCAGGCTGGGTTATCGCAAAAAGACGTAGCCACTAAGTTAGGTTATAGCACGTCACAATTCATTTCTAATTGGGAGCGTGGTATTTCACATCCACCCATGCACACATTAAGAAAATTAGCTCAGATGTACGGAGTTATGCCCGATCAAATGTTTCAAGTTTTGTTAAATGCAACGATCGATCAAATTCAAATTGATTTGAAAGAAAAATTTTATTCAACAGAAGTTGAATTGCAGAACTAAAAGCTGACCTTCCAAAAGCTTATCAGAGATTTTAGACTTTTTTAATAAACAGGCCGTCATCGCAAGGTGGGGGCCTGTTTCATTTTAAGACGAGCTGTTTCAATGTAACAAATAATTAACAAAAAACCACAAATCGACTTTAGACTATTTCAATTTTAGACGACAAGTTTATAAACCAATGGAGTTTGTATGTCGGGAGTGAAAGTTTTAAAAAAAGGCGATTACCTTTTTAAAGAAGGCGATAAAGTTCAATCTGTTTGGATTGTTCAATCTGGACAAGTTAGTATTGGCTTACAGAAAAACAAAAAAAATATCGAAATCATGACCGTCGGTGCGGGTTATGTTTTTGCAGACCTGATCGTACAAGGCGTTTCGACGTACAACTATTCTGCTTTGGTGACTAATGAAGTTAAAGCAGCCGAAGCTCCAATTGAAACTTTCAAACAGCAATACGATGTTCTTCATCCTGTGCAAAAAACCTTCGTCAAAGGAATATGCGAAAAATTAAAATGGGCGATGAGCGAAATTAAAACCATTCGTTTAGAAAAAGATCCGGCTCCGTGCCCAGATGATTGTATTCCTCAAGTATTCGGTGCAATTTTTCACGTTTTAAATCACAAGGGACTTAAAGAGGGTGCTTCTGCAAAAGTTGAATGGATGACTTTGCGTCAGTATTCTCAACGTATTTTTGGTGAATCGTTAAAGCGATTAGAAAACGCCACTCAAGTTCTAGTTAAGTTAAATTTAGCTGAATATATCATGGGTAAAAGCCCCGATGATCCAGAAGGTAAGGATGAAATTCAAGGTTTCGTCATTAAAGACTTAACTGGGTTGGAATCATTTTTTGAATTCTATCAATATTATTACTATAAAGGTGGTAAGTCTGAGTTCTTAAAATTCGACGAACCCAATTACAATACTTTACGATTAATCACTTTAGCTTACGAAGGTGTCGAGGCTGACCGCTTCGGCATTGTTTCAAAAGATTTCGCCGAAGTAACAGAATTTTTTAAAGACTACGGTGTGAATTTAGGAGCCGGACATTTTACCGCATTAGAGGCGAAAGGTTTATTTTGTAAGCGTAAGCCCTTAGCTGATGGCAAAGTGACTTTACAATTTGAAATGAAAGAATTTAAAACGCAGCAAGATATCTGGAAAATTATTCGCGAAATTGATAAATGGAACGAAAAAGGTTTTGTTGATATGGCCGATATTGATTTAGGTCCTAAAAAAGCCAAAGTCATTGATGGCGTTGAATGCCAAGACTGTCATGCCGTTATGATTTTGAATTCTAAATTCTGTAGCGATTGCGGTGCTAAGATCGTTGCGGTGGCGAAGAAGGCTGCGTGAAAATCTACTGGTTAAGTGCGGTTGCTGGATTAGTTATTTTGGCTTCTTTTCAAAATTGCCAAAAGGCACCTTACCAAGATGAAATTAATAATTTATCTAAAAATGCCAGCGGAACTTCTGCGAGCAATAAGGTGAACTTAAGCGAGCAAAGAGTCGTTCAAGTTCAGTTTCTATCAAAAGGTCCGAAGACCGTAACTAATAATGGAAGCACGTATTCACTCATCGTGAATACGACTCAGCAAATTGATTTGGCTACAGGAAAGATTTCGGTTTCTTCAGATAATTCAACTGACGTTTCGACTTATTGTTTAACCAGTGATTTAAAAAACGAGCTATTAAATATTGTGAAGGCATCGTCCGTTTGTAATTCGACGGCGCAGGTTTCATCTTCGCAAGTGTGTACGCAAGTTTTAAAATTACCTTACGCTCGAATCGTAACATCGAACGAACAATTTGAACTTGGCTCAGCAACTGATGGGTGCGGATCGAATGCGGTTGACCTTTGTGATGATCAGCCGAGTTTGTTAAAAGGCTTTGCGGCTAATTTAACTTTGAAATTAAGCTCATTGATTTGCAATTAATAGCATATAAATGAGCTTTGAAGTTTGACGGCTTTTAAATTAAACCGTCGTTTTTTTCTGGATAGCTGCGAACGCGTCTTTTAATTTTTCACGCGAAGGCACTGCACCTTGAGCGAAATCAGGGCGACCGCCGCCTTTGCCGCCAAGAATTTCTGCGAAATCTTTTAATAAACCACCAGCTTGAAATTGTTTTGTTAAATCTTTTGTGACTGAAACAATAACGGGGTGTGATCCGTCACCTTGGCCGACAACTAAAACAACTCCGTTTTGAATTTTATTTTTAATTTGGTCGGCAATTTGCGCTAAAACATCGCGGTCATCTATGGCAAGATCTGCCATCACAAGTTTTGCGGTACCGGTTGCCGTTTTGAATGAATGAGCCGCGGCAACTAATTCATCGACATTAATTTGGCCAGACTGGGCTTTCTTCACTTGTTTTTGTAGATCTTTGATCTCTTCTTTTTTCTCTTCAATCCAATTTGTCACAGATTTTTCTGGTGAAATTCCGGTGCTTTGTCTAGCTGTTAAAAGTTCTTCGTTATTTCTTAATAAGTATTGAACCGCATTGTCACCTGTGATGGCTTCGATGCGACGAACGCCCGCACTAACGCCAGATTCTGAAATAATTTTAAAGACGCGAATTTCTGCCGTGTTGTGAACGTGCGTTCCGCCGCAAAGTTCGGTCGAGAAGTCTGACATTTTTAAAACGCGAACAACGTTGCCGTATTTTTCGCCAAATAAAGCCATCGCGCCTGAGTCGATCGCTTTTTGGTGCGGCATTAAGGTTGCCGTCACTTCGTGGGCTTGACTGATTTCGTTATTCACTAAGGCTTCGATTTTTTTAATTTCGTCCGAAGATAAAGGTTTATTATGAGTGAAGTCGAAACGTGTTTTGCTGACGTCGACTAACGAGCCAGCTTGACCCACGTGTGTGCCTAAAACTTTACGAAGGGCTGAATGCATCAAGTGTGTTGCCGAATGATTTGCGGCCACTTGGCGGCGTTCAGACGCTTGCACCGATGTTTGCACCGATTCGTTCAATTTAAATTCACCGGATTCAACTTCAACGTGATGAATGAAAACATCATTTACCTTTGAACTATTTAAAACATTTGTTTTTCCTGAATTTGTTTTAATAACACCTTGATCTGAAATCTGTCCGCCGCCTTCAGCGTAAAACGGAGTTTGATCTAAGATAATGAAACCTGTTTGGCCCGCTTTTAAAGACGCCACTTCTTTTAATCCGTCAGATAAACCGATTAATTTAGATGATCCTTCAAGCGATTCGTATCCTGTGAATTTTGTTTTTTGTGACCCAAACTTTTGACCTAGCTCGACCAAATGTTTTTCATCGGCTTGCGGGCCTTTGCCTTTCCAGCTGGCCTTGGCTTTTTCTTTTGATGACTGCATGACTTTTTCAAATCCTGTTTCATCAATTTGTAAATCTTGTTCAGCCGCGATCAGCGCTGTTAAATCTAACGGAAATCCGTAGGTGTCATACATTTTGAAAGCTGTTTCGCCCGATACGATTTTTTGATTTTGTTTTTTTAATTTGCTGATCTCATCTTGTAAAATTGCGCTTCCGTTATCAAGTGTTTGTAAGAAGCGTGATTCTTCGTCTTTTACAGTTGATAGAATAAAATCTTTACGTGCTTTTAATTCTGGATACGCGTCTTGCATATGGTGAATTAAAGTTTCGCACAACAGTGGTAAAAAAGAATGCTCGGTCGAAAGTTTACGACCGTAACGAACGGCCCGACGGATGATACGACGTAAGACATACCCACGGCCTTCGTTAGATGGAAGTGCGCCGTCAGCTAATAAGAATGAAGTCGAACGGCAGTGGTCGGCTAACACACGCATTGCGGCCACTTGTTCGCGGATCTTTGAGTCATTTCTTAAAACTTCGGGGTCGGTAACGTAACTTAAGCCAGAAAGTTTTGAAACTTGATCGATCATCGGTGCAAATAGTTCAGTATCATAGTTTGCAAACTTACCCTGCATAGCCGCCACAAGCCGTTCGAAACCAGCGCCCGTATCAACAGATGGTTTTGGTAGGGGAATTAATTTGCCCGGCGATTCTTCGTAAAACTGCATGAAAACTAAATTCCAAATCTCTACGTAGCGGTCTTCGCCAGCCGCGATTCCTTTGAATGGATCTGACTCTTTTCCTGCTTTAGGGCCGTGATCGTAAAAAATTTCAGAACTAGGGCCGCAAGGTCCAACATCACCCATACGCCAGAAATTATCTGCGTCGAATCTAAAAATGCGATCCTTTGGAACGCCTTCTTGTTTGTGCCAGATATCGGCCGCTTCATCATCACTGATGTGACATGTAACGTATAATTTCTCTTTGGGGATAGCTAACTCTTTAGTTAAAAATTCCCACGCGTAGTGAATGGCTTCTTTTTTAAAATAGTCGCCAAACGAAAAATTTCCTAACATTTCAAAAAATGTGTGGTGACGGGCCGTGAATCCGACGTTGTCTAAATCGTTGTGCTTTCCACCGGCGCGAACACATTTTTGTGCCGATACGGCTTTTGTGTAGCCACGATTTTCTAACCCAAGAAAGCAATTTTTAAATTGATTCATTCCCGAATTGGCAAAAAGAATCGTGGGATCATTTTCTGGAATTAAGCTAGAACTTGGCACATGCGTGTGACCATGTTTCTTAAAATATTCAATATACTTGGTGCGGATCTCAGTACTCTTCATCATACAAACTTCCCTTTACATTTAAATCTAATTTTAAAATTTGGTCGACGACATCAGAGTCAAAACCGCGTGAACCTAAGTAGCGCATAATTTTAGCCTGTAGTTTTTTCGCCGTTTCAAAGTCTAAACCATTAAAATCGCTTGCCGCCCATTTTGCAAAAACTAATTTACGCGCCTTAGCGATTTCAGTTTCAAAATCGGATTGGGTTGTCGGTAAACCTTTGGCTTCAAGGCTTTGATTGATGCTGTGAATACCTTTACCGCGACGGTGCAGCTGATCGGCGACTTTTTCGGTTAAAGCATCAGGTTTGGCTAACCACTTTTGATCGCGGGCCCAATGAAGGGCGTCTTCGGTGACGTCCATTTCAAAACGGGTTTGTAATTTCGTGCGTAGCTCGGCCTCAGAGTGGTCTCTGTTGGCGACGTAATCCATGATCTTTTTTTTAGCTTCGGGCAGCGACATTGAGCCTATCTTAATCAACTGTTTCTGAAATAACAATACTTCAGTCATTTCAACAGCTTAGTTTTGACTCGGGCAGAAAAGAATTTAATCATTAGATGTGTTAATTTAAATAGAAATATCGACCTGGCGTAAAAGTGAACACAATTTGTGTGGCCACCCAATACCGTCGTCGCTATTTTATCTACAGGAGTTTTTTTATGGAAGTGTTCGGTTCAATGAGCGTTTTTTTGTTGGTCATCATTCTTTTTGTCGTGGGTGGAGCTTTCACCACGGTTCAGCAAGGAACGGTTTCTGTCGTCACCATGTTTGGTAAATACCGCCGTGTGATGTATCCAGGCTTGAATTTTAAAATTCCGTTCTTAGAAATCGTGTTTCGCAGAATCTCGATCCAGAATCAATCGATTGAATTGCAATTTCAGGCCATCACCAATGACCAAGCCAACGTTAACTTTAAAGCGATGCTTTTGTATTCGGTCATTAATCAAACCGAGCAAACAATCAAAGACGTTGCCTTTAAATTTATCGACTTTACAAGTTTGATGCAGACTTTAAACCGTACCGTTGAAGGTAGCGTTCGTGGATTCGTTGCAACGAAAAGACAAAATGAAATTTTAGCTTTACGTCGCGACATCACTGAAGCCGTTAAAGCCAATTTAGATGAAGACTTAAAAAGCTGGGGTTATCACTTAATCGATCTTCAATTAAACGATATTTCTTTTGATGAAACGATCATGCAATCGATGGCGCAAGTTGTGGCATCAAGCAATTTAAAAGCGGCCGCAGAGAACGAAGCGCAAGCCAATTTAATCCGTAAAACGAAAGACGCTGAAGCCAATGGTTTAGCGGTTCGTATATCTGCTGAAGCGGAAAAAATTGCGTCGCAATTACGCGGTGAAGGTATAGCATTATTCCGTCAAGAAGTTGCAAAGGGTATGCATAAAGCTGCAGAAGAGATGAAACTTGCGGGCCTAGATGCTTCATTTATTTTATTTTCAATGTGGACTGATGCCGTTAAGCATTTTGCTGAAAACGGAAAAGGAAACGTGATCTTCTTAGATGGTTCGAACGAAGGTATGGAAAAAACCATGAAGCAGATGATGGCGTTAAGCCAGATCGAGCAAGTTAATATTAAATCTAAATAATAAAATGAGTTTACTGCCGTAGATTTTTTTTAAAGAAATCTACGGTATCGGCCAAAAAAGCCTTATGTGTTTGACGGTAGTAGGGCTGAACGTAGAACTTCAAATAAACCGAAACTTTTAAAATTCGCTTCGGATCTAAAATTTCTAAATCTTTTTTGTGCTGAATTAAATGCAATGGAACCACGGCTTTGCCGTAGCCATTTTTGACTCCGTCGATAAGACCGTAGACATCGTCCATGTAGCGCATGACTGTTGGCTTAAAGTTTAATTTATTTTGCGAAAAATAACCTTTCGTAGTCGCGTGATTTTCGTCATGATCCAGAAAAATACCATTGTCAGAAAACTTTTTTGATTTCACTAGTACATTTTCTTCGTAGCCAAGAAAAATGGTTTCGATATCGGGTGAATCGGGGCGCGTATTTGTGAATATATAGTCGACCTCAGTGCGGCGAAGTAGGCCGTCAAGATCGCGTAGCTCGCGGGTCATTAATTGAATCGATAAT
>JACMQO010000135.1 GCA_014376935.1 Bdellovibrio sp. | reverse complement strand
TTGATCGATAGAAAGAAGAGAACCTTCAACTAAAGGTTCTTGATCAAGTTCTAATGCTAAGAATGGTTTTGCATCAGGAAGCTCAATTCCCTTTTTCGTAGCTTTTACTTTCGACCACTCAAAGTCTTCAGCGATAAGCTTTACTAATATGACATCACCTTTTTTTAAAGCCTGAGATGGCCTTTTAATTTGATCCGAGTCAGATCTGCGTTCAAAGTTTGGTTTCCGAGCCCAAGTCATCGTATCGAAATCTATGATCCCTTTTCCTTCAGGAACTTGGACTTCAACGTATCCGGCCGCATCGTTTACGTTCAGCACAACGCCTTCGTAAGTCAAACCCACGCTAACAAAAGAAGGTAATTTTTCTTGTTGATAGACCTTAGCGTCTTTTTTTGGTTTTTTACTTGGATGCCACTCGATTTCGGCAAATGTACCGTCAGGTAAAATAGTACGTTCTGGATTTGAAGCTGAAATTAATTTCTTCTTTTCTTTTTCTAAAAACTCTGTGATCTTCGCGTCGTCATCAAGCGTGCTAAGGGGCCCACGAAAACCTTGGCGACGATCTAATTCTTTTAAACCTTTTACAACGGCCAAGTTAGCCGCTTTTTGGTCTTCTAAATCAAGTGAAGTGTAAACTTTTACACCTTGATCTAAAATGACTTCTTCGCCCAGTTGGTGAATTAAGAGTTGGCGTACCGTTTCTAAATAGAAGGGCGCCATTTGTTCGTAGTCTTCACGTAAGTTAACAACCAAAGGCTGCTTGATTCCTGCTTCGGCTTCGTCTTTAGATATAAAATTCACTTCAGCCATACGATGTAGAACGTAAATTTGACGTTCTTTCGAGCGTGACGGATTTTTTACCGGAGAATAATCTGACGGAGCTTTCGGTAAACCGGCTAGCATCGCGGCTTCAGGTACAGTTAGTTGTTTTGTTGATTTTTTAAAATAAGTTTGTGCGGCCATCTCTATGCCGTAAGCACCTTGGCCGAAATAAATTTGGTTTAAGTACAGATACAGAATTTCATCTTTACTTAAATTTTTCTCCATCTGAATAGCTAATAAAATATCGCGTAACTTTCTTGAAAATGTTTTTTCATTCGACCCAATAAGTAATGTCTTTGCCACCTGTTGCGTGATCGTTGATCCACCTTGAACGTTTCGACCGGCTTTCATATTAGCAATCGCCGCGCGAAGTAGGGCTTGCGGGTTAATCCCTTTGTGTTGAAAGAACTGATCATCTTCTGCGGCTAAGAAAGCGTTGATCACGTGTTTTGGAATATCTTTGTACGGGACTAAAACACGTCGCTCATGAAAGAATTCGCCATATTTTTTATTATTTCGGTCGTAAACTTGAGATACTAGTAAAGGGTTATAATCTTCAACTTTAATGATATCGGGCAAAGATTTTTGAACCGAAAGTAAAACAACATATAAACTGGCGCAAACAAGTAATATAAAAGCAGAAAATCCAATAAGCAGTTTTTTTAACATGAGTTACTCCAAACCCTAAAACTAACATTTTTTTATTTTTAGGTCAGGCGGGTTCAGGGCTAAGCTAGACTAGCCTAGCCCTAAGAATTAAAGATCATTTATCTTACAAAGATTTAAATGGTGGAAGATTTTTTTCGCTGATTAAGGCTAAAGAGTAGTGCGGTGGTAAAAACCAAGCTAAGGCTTCTAAAATTCCATCATGTTCTTCAGCTTTTGGATTACCTAACGATTCTAGCGAAAAACACAGATCATAATTTTGTTTGTCGGCAGAAATCATCAGCACCTTAGCGTCGAAAACCGATTGATCGCGAAAGAAATCTTTTAAAACTTTACGTACATACAAAGGTAAAAATTCGGGCGTTGGTTCGCCGAAAATAGCTTTTGAAGGGTCTTCTAATGTTAATTTTTTACTTTGATCTAAATCTGACTGGTATTTGATAAAAAATCCAGTTTCACGAAAAGACCAAATCATTCCGTAAGACAAAACAAAATCGGGGTACGGAAGGCGTTTCGGGTTCACGACCATACCGATGCCACGAGTCGCTAACCAATGAAAAATTTTTTGCGCCGTATCGGTCGCTTCTTGGTCATCAGAACCGTCAGAATTTAAAGTTTCAGTCATCAGATAAGGCCATCCATCCGGACCTTGCTGGGGATCTTGAGTTAAAATTTTTAAGCTTGTTTCGCTCAATAATTTAAAGAATTCTTCGTCCCAAGCCTGGTTGCGGCCTTCATCTTTTATTTTTAAATGGCTGTCTAACATTTTTAAAATCTCTTCTCTATATTAGTTGAAATTAAATGCGGAAATTAGGTTTCACGACATTTTGCACATTGTTCAAAGTTTTGTAACTTATTTTTCAGTTTAAAACTGGGAGCCAGTGTTTCTAAAATTAAGGCAATTGACTAAATTCGAGCTAAAAATCGTCTCATTAGAATACAGATGACAAAACAATTAAAAGCGGGGCTAAAGTCTTAAAAGAATCTGCCGATAATATATGTATCCGGGGGGATTAATGAACCGCTATGCAAAAAACAAAATCACCTACAGTGCGTTAATTATTTTATCATCCTTAGCCGTAACACTTTTCTATCAAAACTGCGCGAAGCTGAATATTACTGATTTAGATGCGGCTTCTCGTGCGTTAGAGGCAGAACGTATCGCTTTAGGTGCAGATAATGAAGTGGTTGTCGTGGGTGTGAATGCGGTGCCAGATCTTAAAATGTTCTTCGTTGTGGATAACTCGGGAACGATGAAGCAAAATCAATTAAATTTATCTCAGTCTTTCGGCGCTATGTTTGATGCAAGTTCTTCAGAGTCTCTTTCGAAATTTGACACAACGGCTATTCTATTAAGTACGGCGCAAAAGTCTCCATCATTTACTTCCGAAAAATCAATGTTGGATGAAATTGCCACGCAACAAAAAAATTATACATCGACAATGACAACAACCAGCGATGTTTTCGCAGCGAGCATACGGAGCGCTGTGTATAATTTTGGTTTTTTACCGGGTGATAATATTGGTTATCAATTAGTTTCAACTTTAAACCCATTAAAATATACATTTATGCCAGCGCCCGTTTTAGGAACTAGCGTTAGCGGCAACCAGGTTTCGTTTAAATCAGTTATTCGTAAATTAGCTTCTGAAAGTCCGGCAGTTTTAGAAACAGAATTTAAAAATAGATTAGCGGTTTTAAACTCTGAACGAATTCCTTTAGTCTTGACGAATGGTGAATATAAACCACAGCAGTCTTCTGTTATCGATACTGAAAGTGGACTTTGCGCTATTGCGCGTGTTTTAAGAAATCCAGAATCAACGATTAAATCTGGTGATTTACTATCGTTTACAGTTGTGTCAGATGAAAATGATAATGATCCAAAAGGTTTCAATTGCGTTCAAAGTATTACTCAGTACACCGGCAATGAAGATCTAGTTGATGGAACTTGTAGTCAACGTGAGACCAGTATTTCTTACCAAACAACCAGCTCTACAAAAGCACCAGATTCTTGTAAATTGAATGGGACACAATCCTACAACTATAAATTAACGTATCCGGGAACAAAAGTAACAACGACAATTTCGTACAAAGCAGTTTCTGCGGCTGCGGTGTACACAGCGCCTTATTCAAGTATCACTTATAAAGCGCAAACATCTTCGTATCAGTACTTAAATACAACGATCAAATACCAAGTCAATACTTGCGTTAATATCGTATCAGATGGATTAGTTGTAGGCCAAAAATGTTCAATCGGTTCTGTGATAACAGCATCGAAAGCTGGAAATTTTGCGGCAACAGCAGATTGTAATGTGTATGCAAAATCCTTAAATGCGAACACTGTTATGGATGCTCCGAACGCTCCGGTTTGTACGACGGCTTATGTGGGTAGCGGAGTTTGTTCTGCAGGTGATGTGAATTGTAAAATTAGCGTGGCGGTGGGTGATAAGACCGTTTCAAATATTGTTGGCTCATTAGATGCGTCGGCTTGTTTAGCCCAAGCGAAATCTTATTCAGATTATTCTGCCGGTACCACTTCGACATGTACGTCGACGCCAAAATCAGTGGCCTCATGTTCTGCGGCAGAATTAGCAGTAGGTTGTTCTTTGAAATCAGATACTCAGTACGCAGTTAAAACGGTTACAATTTCTGGTGATTACACGACAACATCAACTGGTTGTTTCAACTATGCGAAATCAATTTCAGGAAATGCGGTGACAGTATCAAGTGATGTGACTCAATGCTTAAAAACATCTGTCGCTCAAGATCAAGTCTATTCTTCAAATATTGCGTTCTCTGCAACGGCATCGGCCGACAACGGTGTATCGGTTGCGGTGGGCGCGGCCGACTGCGGCAATGTGAAATCAGCCATTTTAGCAAAAGCAATTGCGGCTAACTCGGCAATACCTTCTTCAGCAGTTTGCTCAATACTAAGTTACGGCTCAGCTTCTGAAACATCCGAGGCTGTAGTTTCAGATTGTACAACGCAAGCGAATGCACGTTGTTCAAGTCAGTCATTAAGAAGCTGTACGGGCACACTGGTGGTTGGAGCAGCGATACCTGCCACGGCATCTCCGCTTTTATTTGCGAAAGTACAAGAAGATATTAAATGTAACTCAAAATGTAGCGATTCAAAATTAGGTGCTTGCGAGGCTGATAAATCAGATATCACGGTAGCCCAGTATTTACAGAAAAAATATGGACCTACGGCAACTTGTGCGGCAGCGACATCTGATATTGCCGCTTCAAAAGTTTCTAAAGTGGCGCAGTTAGCATCTAACGTTGCAAACATTTGCCCGGCTTCGCTGACAGGTATTCTAACTTATTTTGCGCAAACGAAAGGACCTTACCGTACATCTAGTTTAGAAATTGATTACGTCGCGGGTACAGCTAAAGATGCAAATGGTAAAAGCATTCCTGAAAAAAGTTTAGTCGATTATATTCAATCCCGTGCTTTAGCGCTATCTAACGGCAATGCGATATTCTCTGCTTTAGTTCGCCGCCCAACAGACAACTTAGGTCAAGGTGGTAGCTACGGTGTTGATTATGAAACATTAATTAAACAGACCAATGGTCAAATTGGAAGCGTCCTTTCAAATGATTATTCTGTGGCATTAAAACAATTAGGTGGCGTCATTAAAAGTAATATTGAAAGAACTTTGATTTTGAAAAAAATGAAAACGACTCAAGTTATTAAAAAAGTGTACCGTGTCTCGCCAGATTCTACTTTACAAGAAATTGATGTGGCATCTTGGAAGCAGAACGGAAGTAACTTGGTATTTATCAGTTCTTTCGATCTAAATGACGGAGATCAATTCAAAGTTGAGTTCCAAAACTACTAAGCCCTTACAAAGGTCTTGGTAGTCTTTAGTCTGTAAGTCGTAGTTTGTGTTCATATCGGGTTGTCAAAAAAAGTATATGTACCAATACTTGGGACAAGATATGAAACAAACTATTATATTATTTATCATTGGTTGTCTTAGTTTCAATGTTTTGGCTCAACAGGCGGAATCAACTGCGTCTGAAGATCAAGACATCGACGTTGTGGAGCATCTTTTAGAAAAAGATATTAAGTACGACTTTAAGTACAAGCCCACAAAAAAATCCATCTTGAAAACACCGCAGAAAGCTGACTATAAGGGAATTCAATCCGAATCTTCTTATGCGGATTTTGCGATTATTCAAAGAAACTTCATGCCGAAGTCCGAGCGCTTTTCGGTTAGTTTGGGTGGCTCACTTTTACCGACTGACGTTTATTACCGATCATTTGGTTTAAATTTGAAATTAGGTTATCACTTTACAGAGACTTGGGGTGTTGAACTATTCAATTACTCGTTATCTTCATCGGCACGAAGTGAAGTGAATGACTTAGAAAACAAACAAGCGGTCTCTGTTAAGAACCTTGTCTCTTTAAAAAGTTTTTACGGCGCGAATGTTTATTTCACGTCTATATATGGTAAGACTTCTGTCTTTAACTCTAAAATCGTTCCATTTGAAATTTACCAAACCTTAGGGGTAGGTAAAATCGTTAATCAAAAAGGTGAAGAATCAAGCGCGGTACAACTTGGCTTGGGCGAAATCTTTTCACTGGGTCGTTCATCTGGATTACGTACAGACTTAACTTGGGCGTTCTATAAAACGAATAATATTCAAGGGCAATCACAGGCATCAAATTCGCTATTCTTATCTGTGTCATATAGCCTATTTTTTCCGGAGCCAATTTACCGATGAAAAAACTTATTTTACTTTCCACAATTCTATTCGCGCAACTTAGCTATTCAGCACCAGCGGCAAGCCCAGTCGATCAAGGTTTGAATTTCTACAAACAAAAGAACTACCGACAAGCGGCTTTGTTGTTTTATAAAGTGGCTTATTCATCGCCAGCTAGCGATAAAAGTAAATTGGCGGCAAAATACTATTTAGGCTTAACTCTGAATAAAATGAAGCTTCATCAGGTAGCATCGTTTCCATTAGTCTCTGCGGCTCAGGGTAATAATCTTTCTGTCTCTACAAAGTCGTTTGAACAAATCGTAAAAGCGTCTGACGCACTAGATGATAAATCTTTACTTTATTATAGTTTAAAGAAAACTAAAGTTGAAGATTTAGCAGAAATTGGAAAAGAACTTTTCTATAATCGTTTAGCTGATATGTATTTGGACGACAACAATCCTGACCGCGCCATGGCCGAACTAGCGAAAGTATTAGCATTAAATCCTGAAAATGAAGAAGCTCTTTATTTAAAAGGATTATCATTCATTAAAAAGAACGATCCATCCAGCGCGATCGTTAACTACGAAAAGCTTTATAAACGCTACCAAGATAAGCCAGCGACTTCTGTGAAAAAGGCCGAAGCGACGATGGCTTTGGCGCGGTCGCACTATAATTCTAAGCACTGGGCCGACGCGATCAGTCTGTACCGCGAAATTCCAAAAGATAATGATTTATACCGTCAGGCACAGGCCGAATTAACGTGGTCTCTATTTAGAGCGGCCCAGTTTCGAAGTGCTTTAAGTGTCGTTCAAAGTTTAAATACGCCTTACTACGAAAACTTCTACAACCCAGAAGCATTAGTTCTTCGTTCTTTGATTTTACTTTTCATTTGCCAAGTAGAAGACTTAGAAAAATCAATTCAACTTTTCCAAAAAAATTACCTATCGACTTTAAACGTACTTAATGTTTGGAATGGCTCGAATTACTCGGCCATTGAACATTTTAAAGAGGTTGAACAAACCTTATCACAGTTAAAGAAAATTCAGGACGGAAACCTACCTGTATTTAAGGGCCGATTGCCGTTCTTCGTATTGCGCTCGATTTTAGAAGAGCCAGATATTAAATTAAAAGTATCGTACCTAAATAAAATTAAATTAGAAAAAAGAAGTTTATACGTTCAATTTCAAGGAAATCCAAATTTCTTAAAGTTCGGAACTAAAATCATTGATGCCCGGATTAAAAATATTTCGACTGAAATTGGCGAAATGATCAAATCTCAACTTCAAGAAAAAGAAGTTGAACTTTCAGAATTCGCATCACAGTTTGAATTTATTAATTACGAAATGCTAAATCTAAAAAAAGAACAAGCTAAGAAAAAAGCAATCGCTAGTTCGGATGCTCCGGTTGAAACTAATCAGGTGAACAAAAATGATAAGCGCGAATTCTACATCCAAAACGGGTATCAATATTATCCGTTTCAAGGTGAATTTTGGCGCGATGAAATCGGTAACTACCAATATGTAGGAGTAAATCGCTGTGAATAATAACCTAATGGCAGCTATTTTATTAATTTTAAGTTTAAATGCTTGGTCACAAGAACCGCCAGCGGCTGCTCCTGCTGAAGGTAAACCCGATCTGGTTCGCATGGATAAAAATAAAAAAATTCAATTAAACTTTTCGGATGAGCTTATCACCGGTGCGGCAGCGAACACCGATGTTATGTTTATGGATAACCGGAAAGGCGCAAATATGAAGAAATTAATTCGTATTCGCGAAAACTTTAATTCAAATATGG
>JACMQO010000134.1 GCA_014376935.1 Bdellovibrio sp. | reverse complement strand
TTTTCCCGTATAGATAATCGTTCCGTCATGAGAGGCCATGACGGCCGTTCCACGCGGGGCCGCTAAATCGATACCTTTATGTGGACGCTTTCTTTTTTTTGCAACTTTCGGTAAAAACCCACGGGTCATGCGGGCTTCCCACACGGGCCAATCAAATTGATATTTTTTTCGTTTCGTTTTGGTTTTAGTTTGGCTGTTTTTATCTTGCGCCGATTCGTCTTGGGGACGGGTGATGCGAATCGAATTATTTTCTTTATCGATTTGCACTTTTGGCTGCTCCGGAGACGCGTCGTTTGTCACAACGACATCTGACGGCGGATTTGAGGCGCAGCTGGCGATAATTAAAAGTGCAGTGAATGAAAGCGCAAACTTATGACTTCGTTTTAGTAAATTGGAAAATTTTGACATAACTCTTTCACTTGTTGTTTAACTTGATGTTTGATGTCGGCATTGTCGGTGTTTTTTAAAACGTGGCTTATCCATTTTCCGATTTGTTTCATTTCGGACTCTTTCATTCCACGAGTCGTTAAGGCCGGAGTTCCGATACGGATACCGCTTGTTGTGAATGGTGATCTTTTCTCGCCGGGCACGGTGTTTTTATTAACTGTGATTCCGGCTTCGTCTAAGGCGTGCTCGGCCACTTTACCTGTAATGTCTTTAAATTTTTCACTTAATGAAAGGTCGACTAACATTAAATGATTGTCGGTGCCGCCCGTAACAAGGTTTAGACCTTCAGACGTTAAAGTTTCTGCTAACGCCTTGGCATTTTTTAAAACTTGATCGATGTATTGTTTGAAATCAGGTTTTAAAGCTTCTTTGAAGGCGATCGCTTTCGCTGCAATCACATGTTCAAGCGGACCGCCCTGAATTCCAGGAAAGATGCGCGAGTTCATGATTTTAGCTTTTTCTTCTGAATTCGTTAAAATAATTCCGCCGCGTGGGCCGCGTAACGTTTTATGCGTCGTTGATGTCACGTAATCAGCGTAAGGCATCGGTGATTGGTGATGTCCTGAAGCGACAAGCCCCGCGAAGTGCGCCATATCAACCAATAACGTTGCGCCGACAAGGTCAGAAATTTCTTTAAATTTTGCAAAGTCTAAGTGGCGGGGGTAAGCGCTGTAGCCGGCAATAATTAATTTTGGTTTGACCTCTAAAGCGGTTTCGCGAATGGTATCGTAATTAAGTAACCCTGTTTTTTCATCCAACTTATAAGACGTCGCCTTAAATAGTAAGCCACTGAAGTTGACTGGACTTCCATGAGTTAAATGGCCACCATGTGATAGATCCATTCCTAAGATCGTTTCACCGGGCTTCAGTGCGGCCATGTAAACGCCCATATTCGCATTCGAACCCGAGTGAGGTTGAACGTTCGCAAAGCCTGCATTAAATAATTTCTTTAAACGTTCGATGGCGATCGATTCAACCCCATCGACAAATTCACAGCCGCCGTAATAGCGCTTTCCGGGATAGCCTTCAGCATACTTATTGGTAAGGATTGTACCTTGCGCCTGCATCACGGCACGAGACGTGTAGTTCTCGGACGCGATCATCTCGAGACCGTCTTGCTGACGAGTTGTTTCTTGTTGGATTAAGTTAAAAATTTCGGGATCAGATTGAAGATCTGTATTTAACGAATATTGTTTTGTCATGCCCTCATTATGAAAGCACAGACCCGATCTTTGCAACTCTGGTTTGATGGCGACCGCCTGCAAAAGGCGTTTGTAAGAAAACGTTGACCCAATCATTAGCATCTTCGGGCGTACAGAAGCGCGATCCAATGCATATTACGTTAGCATCATTATGTTCACGCGCTAATTTCGCGATTTCGTCATTATAAACAAGGGCGGCGCGAATGAATGGGTATTTATTGGCTCGCATCACCATACCTTGGCCAGACCCGCAAATCAGAATTCCAAACGCGGTGTCTGACTTTTTTAATTGTTGGCAGACAAGATCGGCAAAATCAGGGTAATCGACAGAATCTAAATTCTGTGGTCCCAAATCTAAAACGTTTACTTTGCCGCTAATTCTTTTTTCTTTCACGAACACTGTTTCTAGAAAATCACGTACTTTGTTTTTTAATTCAAAACCAGCATGATCTGAAGCCAGATAAATATTCATTAAAAAATCCTTAGTTTTATAAAAGCCAATTGTTGGTCAATGAAGAAAAAACAAACCTTTGATTTTAAAAATCATTAGCCATTGTATTTTGAGAAAACTAAACAGCTGTTCGTGCCGCCGAAACCAAACGAGTTATTCATGACGTGTTGAATTTTACCATCGCGCGCTTTGTTCGGAACGTAATCCAAATCGCAATCAGGACTTGGCGAATGCAGATTAATTGTTGGAGGAACGATTTGATCCACTAAACTCATCACGCAGAAAGCAGATTCGATCGCGCCGGCCGCACCAAGTAAATGACCCGTCATTGATTTTGTTGAAGAGATCCAAACGTTTTTCGCTTGGTCGCCCATAATTTTTTTAACAGCTAATGACTCTAATGGGTCACCCATCGGAGTACTCGTGCCATGAGCATTGATATACTGAATATCTGTTGGCTTTAACTGCGCATCTTTTAACGCATTCGTCATCGCCGATACGAAACCGCGTCCCTCAGGATCAGGGGAAGTAATATGATACGCATCTGAAGACGCACCGTAACCAGAAATTTCACATAGAATTTTAGCTCCGCGCTTTTGCGCGCCCTCTAATGATTCAACGATAAAAGTCGCAGCGCCTTCACCTAAAACAAAACCGTTACGGTCTTTATCCCAAGGTCGAGACGCTTCGGTTGGGCTATCATTTCGGGTTGATAGTGCACGCATGTTTCCGAAACCAGCTAAAGCCATTGGACTAACTGTCGATTCTGAACCACCCGCGATGATGACATCAGCTAAGCCGAAGCGAATGTAATTGTAAGCTTCACCGATCGAATGAACGCCGGTCGCGCAGGCTGAAGTTAAAGTAAAACTAGGGCCTTTAGCGCCGAATAGAATCGAAACCCAACCCGGAGCTAAATTTGAAATAACAGATGGAATAAAGAAAGGGGATACACGTGATGGACCTTTTTCAACTAATTTCGAATGTTGTTCTTCGATAAAAGGAAGGCCACCCATGCCAGAACCAATAAATACACCAACGCGGTCTGCGTTTTCATCGGTGATTTTAAGTCCAGATTGATCTAAAGCCATTTTTGTTGTGGCAATAGCGTATTGAATAAAAAGATCCATTTTTTTCTGTTCTTTTTTTTCAACGTAAGTGTCGGCAGAGAAATTTTTAACTTCGCCGGCAAATTTCACATCGTAATTTGAAGCGTCGAATTTAGTAATATTTGCGATGCCTGATTGTCCCTTAAGGGCACCAGACCAAGATTCAGATAAAGTAAGCCCAAGAGGTGAGACTGCGCCGACCCCAGTTATTACAACTCGTTTTTGTCCGTTGGGCTTATTCATAGTCAAACTACGCTTTGCCTTTAGAGGCTAAGTAAGTTTGCACGTCGTTAACAGTTTTTAATTTTTCAGCGTCTTCGTCTGGAATTTCAAGATCGAATTCTTCTTCCATCGCCATTACTAATTCTACGATATCAAGGCTATCAGCACCTAAATCATCAACAAATGAAGCTTCTGATTTTACTTTTTCTGGATCTACACCAAGTTGTTCTACGATGATGTCTTTTACTTTTGCGTTTACTGACATTTAAAATCTCCTTTAGTCGTTTTTTTTCAAATTTATTTTTAAAAATTAAGTCTTATATATAACTACTAATTTAAATACATTCCACCATTTACGTGTAGCGTTTGACCAGTAATGTAAGATGCCGAATCGCTTAGCAAAAAAGCCACAGCACTGGCAACTTCATGGCCCTCTCCGGGGCGGCTTAATGGAATTTTTTCCGAAAAGCTTTTCAGCTGATCTTCTGATAACGCGGCCGTCATGTCACTTTTGATGTACCCAGGAGCTACGCAATTCGCACGAATGCCACGTGAAGCAAGTTCTAAAGCCACCGATTTCGTAAAGGCCTCAAGCCCACCCTTACTAGCAGCGTAGTTCGATTGACCAGCGTTACCCAGTGATCCAATCACAGATGAAATATTAACGAATGATCCCGCGCGCGCTTTTAACATCACTTTGCTAAAAGCTTTCGTGATTAGAAATGATCCGGTTAAATTTGTTTGAATCACGTTCGTGAAATCTTCAGACTTCATTCTTAAGATCAATTGATCTTTGGTGATGCCCGCATTGTTGACGACGCCGTCGACCGTTTGCCATTTTGCTATAATTTCAGATGCGACTTGTTCAACATTAGCTTCATTTGAAATATCTAGCTTTAAAAAGAAATGACCTGTGCCAGGTAATGACTTCGCAAGTTCGGCAGCCGAAGCTTCATTTGAAGAGTAAGTAAAACAAACAGTTGCACCCAGTTCAGCCAAGTGTTTAACAATCGCTGAGCCGATACCACGGCTTCCGCCTGTAACAAAAATTTTTTTGCCTGACAAATCATGTGTTTTCATTCAGTTAAGCACGATGACCGAACTAGAGTTTTAGCTCAAGGATTTTTATTCAAAATGATTGCGATGCATTATTTTTTAAATTGAGATAACGCGTTCAAATCTTCTAAAGAGTTCGTAGAGAATACTTTAAAAAACTCAGCATCACTTTTCTTAAATAGACCCTTAAGAACCGAGCCGTTCCCGCATTCAATAATCTGCGACATGTTCATTTCTTTCAATTGCTGCACAGTTTGCGTCCATTTAACCGCGCCCGAGACTTGTAAAATAATATTTTTCTTTAACGTGTTGGCGTCAGTTTCAGGTTTAGCGTGAATATTTTGAACAATTGGTAATGTTGAGTTTTTAACTTGAATTGTTTCAAAAAAAGCCGCCATTTTGTCTTGGGCTGGTTTCATCATTTCACAGTGAAAAGGAGCTGATACTTGCAACGGAATCAATTTAACCCGTTTAGCTTCGCCGGGTAAAATTTCTGGTTTAAAATTCTCTTTCAACCAGTTTAAAGCATTTGCGTTTCCGCTGATGACGATTTGTCCGTCGCAGTTAAAATTGGCCGGCGATAACGGAGAAAATCCTGATTCCTTGCACGCCCATTGACATAAAAATTGAACTTGTTCTTCGTTTAATCCTAACGTAGCGATCATTCCACCTTGCCCAACAGGTACAGCGGACTGCATCGCTTGACCGCGCAATTTCACCGCTTTTACGGCATCACTAAAAGAAATAACTGATCCTAAAACGAAGCTGGCATATTCACCAATAGAATGGCCGGCAGTAGCCTGCGGAACGATTCCAAATTCAGTGGTCAAGACTCTTGCGGTTGCCGTAGAGACGGTCAGCAAAGCAGGCTGGGTATTTTCAGTTAAAGCTAAATCTGATTCAGATCCTGTGAAACATAACTTTTTAAGATCGACATTGATCGCCTCTGAAGCCTCATCGAAAATATCGCGACAAATTTTAAATTCTTTATAAAGGAAATCACCCATTCCAACAGATTGACTACCTTGACCGGGAAAAACAAAAGTCAGCATAAAGACTCCAAGTTTCTTTCTATGAATTAAAAAACAACGTTAGCGACGTTGTTTTTTATTGTTTAAATAAAATGTAAACCAAATTGTTCGATTAGAATCTAAGAATGGCCGAGCCTGAAGTCAAACCCGCACCGAAGGCCGTTAATAAAATAAGTTGTCCGCGCTTGATGCGTCCATCTTTGTAAGCCATGTCAAAAGCGATGGGGATTGAGGCCGCCGAAGTATTTCCGGTTTCGTGGACCGTTGAAACAATTCTTGCCATCGGAAAATCAAATTGGTTAGCCACAGCTTCAGTGATACGAAGGTTTGCTTGGTGAGGAACGATCCAGTCAATGTCAGCCGCCGTTTTGTTGATGGCTGCTAAGGCTTCTTTGCAGGCCGTCGCCATTGTGCGTGTCGCATTTTTAAAGATCTCTTTACCCTTCATTTGCATGTAATGAGATCCGTCATCAAGAACTTGTTGAGAGATCGGGTAGCGAGTGCCGCCGCCCTTAGACCAAAGTAATTCGGCGTGAGCTCCTTCAGCGTGGGCATGAGCTGTCATTAAATAGTTCTCATCTGTGGCCGAGGTTTGACTTAAAATAAATGCGCCGGCGCCATCGCCGAATAGAATGCAGGTGTCGCGGTCCTTGTAATTTAAAAGACGCGTTAGATTTTCGGCACCGATAACTAAGATATTTTTGTACGCGCCAGTTTTGATAAACTGATCAGCAATGAAAAGGCCGTAGATAAATCCTGAGCAAGCCGCATTGATATCAAAAGCCATAATATTCTTAGCACCCAGTTTAGCTTGAACTAAACAGGCACACGCTGGCATTTTGTAATCAGGGGTAACGGTCGCTACCATAATCAAGTCGATTTGATCGACTGTCATATTGGCGTCTTTAAGGGCGTTGTTGGCCGCGCGGACACAAAGATCCGACGTGCCTTCATTTTCGTCAACGACATGACGACGCTCGATACCTGTACGCTGAAGGATCCAGTCGTGCGAGGTATCAACCATTTTCTCAAGATCGTAGTTAGTTAGAACCTTTTCCGGAAGAAAAGATCCAACACCAGCTACTTTAGAGCGAAAAAACATAATTATTTTTTAGCTTTAGCCGCGCTAATTTGCTTCCCTTTGTAGTAAAGGGCGCCATCAGCTGCTTTAAAAGCAACGTGTGGACGAACTAATTCGCCAGATTTTTTATCAACAGCCATTGCTGGAGCTGATAATCCGTCATGTGATCTTCTCATATCGCGACGAGACTTCGAGGTTTTCTTCTTGGGTGTAGGCATTTTATTCTCCGTAAAAAAAGATGTTAAGGATGCTGTAAGGTTTACATAAAATCAATAATTAATTCAATTTTATATTTTTTAAGCTTTCGAAAGGGCTTTGTTTTCTCTCAACGCTTAAGTTCTCATCATAAATTAATAAAGTTTTGTTCGCCGGTTTATCGCACAAAATGCAATCGCCGTTCGGTTTTGTCTCTGGCATCGGTGCAAAAGGCACGTCGATCGCGATGGATTCATGAAGAAACTCGCCCACGTCGAATTGATTTTGTTCGTACTCCACAACGGCTGCGTCATTATCGTCAGTTTCAGAAACGGCCACCGAAGATTTGATGTATTTACCGGTGCGGTCCATTTCTTGTTTAGGAATTAAAATCTCTTTAATTTTTTTGTTTAAAGCAAACTTAAACGTATCGCCGCATCGTGAGCAGTTCTCTTCGGTGCGCGTTTTGATATGACCCGTTAGCATAAAATCTTTGGTGTTCAGGGGTTTGATGAACATTTGAATGTTAAAAGACTCGTCGCCGATGACATCGGCTAAAGCCAAATTCAATTCGCCCGTTTCGCGAGTAAATTCGTAATTGCGGCCTTCTTCAGGGATCTCGTTTAGTTTTATTTTCATAGACGCGAAATGTATCTAAAAAAGGCTTTCGCGTCAAATGAACACTTGGGCGCTACACCCAACCGTAATTAAAGCTGATGCTGATTCTGGGTTGTGCTGTTTCGTTTGTAGGAACTTCATGTTTGAGCCAGCTTTCGAATAGAATCACGTCACTTGGGTTTGGCTGTAGGCTGACAAAGCGTCGATTAAATAACTTCGCTTGCTCTTTAACTAAAGGGGCGTTCATAAATTGCGCTAGGCGTGGATCTTCGAATTTGATCGCGCTGGCGCCTTTGGGGATCGAAACGTAAAAAGTGCCGCTAATCACGGAATGCGGGTGAAGGTGAGCCGTGTGTTGAGCCCCCTTAGGCATGACGTTCACCCAGCAGTTTGTCATCTTCAAATTCTTTAACGTGGATACGTAATCCAAATCTTTTAAATAATGGCTGACATGGCGATCAATTTTTTTCTGTAAATCTGAAAAAGTCGAGGACATTTGGTGCAGTTGATCTATCGAACTATATGACGTGTAACCTTTTTTATAATTTTGCTTTGACCAGGCTTTTCCAGCTGTATCCATGTTTTGAATTTGTTGGATTTCGGTGGTCAAGTCGGACAAATCAAAGTTGATTTTTTTTTGATAAATTTGAGTCGTAAAAAAAGTTTTCATAGCTTGGTTTAGCGTAAATTAAGAGAAAAGTCCAAGCTAACAACTTAAGGCTCAAATCGTTTAAAGTTTGGACAGCGTCTTATTCTGAGTCGCTTTAATCACGTATAGACGGGTTGATCGTAAAGGCTTATGGCCTAGGCCTTGCTTTATTCTAGGGTATAGAACCCATCCCCTTTTCGGAGGCCTTTATGAAAGCAATTTTAATGGTATTAACTTTAGGTTTTGTTTTAAACGCGAATGCTAAATTAAGCGATTTCAATGACCTGATCGAAGAAAATTCGAAGGCCCAGAATGATCTTCATGCTTCATTGACTGAAAATATGAAAGACACTCAAGTTGCCGTTCAAAAAGAAACGCGTGAACGATTTTTAGTTGATTCTTCAAGCACAATTAATGCGCCGACGAAAAAAAGCTTTTTAACTTTTTCTAAAGAAAAAGACTATCACCGTGCCTCTGAAAAACAGGCGCAAAAACGTTTAGCTGTCGAAGTGGATTCGGCCGAGTAGTTTTTTGTTTTTATTTTGAACTTAAAAAGGCTGACTTCGAAGTCAGCCTTTTTTTTTGCAGTCGAGCTTTGGTCCGGATTATTTCTTAAAAACAAGCAAAATTGTTTTTATGTGTCGCGAAGTGTAACAGCTAGTCTTTTACCTTAAATCTGCAACACTTTGACATCATTTAGTAAATCATTACTTTCGGTGTTTAAAAGGAGTATCCAGTGGGTCCATTCGAATTGATCAGTCAGCACGGCGATCACGAACAAGTCGTATTTTGCCAAGATAAATCTGTCGGTTTAAAAGCCATTATTGCCATTCACAACACAGCTTTGGGGCCAGCGTTGGGTGGAACTCGTATGTTCAATTATAAAACTGAAGAAGAAGCTTTAGTCGACGTTCTTCGCTTATCAAAAGGTATGACTTACAAAGCGGCGGCCGCAGGTCTTAATCTAGGTGGCGGAAAAGCTGTTATCATCGGCGATTCAAAAACTCAAAAGTCTGAAGGACTATTTCGTGCCTTTGGTCAGTTCGTAAATTCTTTAAATGGTCGGTACATCACCGCTGAAGATGTTGGAACATCCGTGGGCGACATGGAACAAATCTACATGGAGTCTCCGTTTGTAACGGGTATTCCAAAAGATTTCGGCGGATCTGGAGATCCGTCACCGTACACGGCTCATGGCGTGTTGATGGGAATCAAAGCTGCAGCCAGTGAAAAGTTTAATACAGATTCTTTAAAAGGAATGCGTATTGCGGTTCAAGGTTTAGGTAACGTTGGTTCAAACTTAGTGAAGTACTTAGTTGAAGAGGGCGCTGTTGTTACGATTGCTGATATCGACCAATCCCGCGTAAAAATGCATCACGATAAATATGGTGTTGCGGTTGTAGGTCCGGATCAAATCTTAGGGATTGAGTGTGATATCCAATCACCTTGTGCGATGGGTGCTGTTGTTAATGATCAAACGATTGCTAACTTTAAATGTAAAATCATTGCTGGTGGTGCGAACAACCAATTAGCGACAGCTAAGCACGGTGATCAGCTGCGTGAATTGGGCATTTTGTATGCTCCAGATTACGTTGTAAATGCCGGTGGATTGATGAACGTGTTTGTTGAGTTAGAAGGTTATGCTCCGGAACGCGCTTTTGATAAAACAAAAAAAGTTTACGACAATGTTAAAAAAGTTTTCGAAATTTCTAAACGTGACAATATTGGAACGCATTTGGCGGCAGATCGTTTAGCTGAAGAGCGTATCGCTACGATCGGAAAACTAAAACAACGTCATCCGGGTAAATCAAGCCGTTCATATACAACGTTAAAAGAAGTTTACATCCGTTAATTCACAACATAAGGGAAAGCAGAAGAAAATGTCATTTTTAGAAACACAGTGGAAAACAATCGTCGGCGTAGTCGTTTTACTTTTAGTTGTCGGTTTAGGTATTGTTGCAAAAACAACGATGAACGTGTCGGCAGAGAAAAAAGCGCAAGAAAACTTTTTTTTAATTGAGAAGAAATACAGCGATTATAAAACAAAAAAGGCAGCTCCGGCAGAAGTTAAAGATCCAAAGGCAAAGACTCCGGCAGTTGCGCCTGATTTGTCTGGCGAATTAGCGTCTGTTAAAAAAGACTTCGAAGCTTTCTTAGCGACCGATTCTGCGACGAAAGCGGGTCAAATGGCCGCATTGTATTACGCTGAAATTTTAATTGATGAAAATAAAAAAGATGCTGCTTTAGCTGCGTTACAAAAAGCGCAAAATAATGACTCGGGTCTTGTGAACACTTTGGTTCAGCAGCAATTAGGTCAAGTCTTAGCTGATTTAGATAAATGTGCGGATGCGATTACGGTTTGGCAAAAAGTTGTTGATCGCAAACAAGCGGCTTTTTTACATAATGACGTTAAAATTCAACAGGCATTGTGTTACCAAAAAACAAACGATTTAAAAAGAGCCGAAGAAATTCTAACGAATATCGCAAATCAAAAGCCTGACGGCAAAAACGAGACTTTTGAGTCATCTTCATCAGTCAAAGAAGCGGCTAAGTATTTACGTCTTATTCAATTCAAAAAAGTATCGGGTACATAATCACTATGACACAACTTCAAAAAATCACTCTGATCTTGATCGCAATGACTTACGGTTTGTTTTTTTCAAGTTGTACTTCAAGTGCAAAAAAAGACTCGGTTCCCGAAGCCCGCGTGACTTTGTCAGCGCGGTGGGTTCGTGATTCGTTAGCTAAGAAAAACGACGGGTTTCGTAAAATTAACCGTATGACGCCCATTGTTTACAAAAATAAGATTATTATGGGTAACGCCGTAGATGGTCTTGTTGCTTACAATCAAGAGTCTGGTCAAGAATTATGGCGCGTCAACATCCCTTACGGGGTCGAAGCTAGCGGTACGGCCATTCGTGATCGTTTGTTTGTCGGATCGAATAACGGAAAAATGTATTCCATTGATTTAACGAATGGGTCGGTTCTTTGGACTTTTGACACGAAATCAGAAGCCGTTGCAGAGCCCTTATTATTTGATGGCTCTTTGTATTTTATCTCGGGTAGCCAGTCGATATTCGCTTTAGATGCGGCGACGGGTAAGCAACTTTGGACCTACAATCGTCAAGACACATCGAACTTAATGACTATTCGCGGAGGCTCCAAGCCAGCCCTTTCAAATGGAATTTTATACGTTGGATTTAGTGACGGCTCTTTAGTCTCGTTTAACGCAAAGACGGGCAGTCAGCAGTGGGAGATTTCTTTAAACAAGAACACCCGCTTTAAAGATATCGACTCAAGCCCAATTGTGGATGGCGATTATCTTTATATTAATAGTTATGACGACAAACTTTACTGTGTTTCAAAAAACAAAGGTGAAATTGTCTGGAGTGTTAAAAGCGGTGGCGTCAGCACGCCGGTGATTTCGGGCGATCGCATTATTTTTGGCTCTTCAAAATCTGAAATGATTTCTGTTTATAAAAAAGACGGTAAAGAGTTTTGGAGATTTAAAAGTGATAAAGGCATCATGACCGATCCTGTTTTATTTAAGGGTTTTGTCGTGGCCGGAGAGTCTCAGGGTAGTTTGATTCTACTGGATTTATTGACAGGGGCTAAGAAAGCTTCGTTTGATCCAGGTCGTGGGGTGTTTTCTAGACCGACGGTTCAAGCGGATCAAAATAACATTTATTTTATTTCGGGTGAAGGCAATGCCTATTCCATTCGTGCCAGTATCAATGCGCCTGAAGAGCCTTCATTCTTACGATAATTTAAACAAAGGTGGGTATTTAAATGAGTTTACGTAAATTATCTGTATTAGCTTTATCGTTTGCGGCATTTGCTTTTATGGGATGCTCGACCGCTAAATGTAAAATTGAAGATCGTCCTCCGGTTGAAATCAAAGGAAATGAAAAGACCATGACTGAAGCTAAAGATTTAACTTCAAAAGTTCGTGTTTATAAGCCAGATGGGTCTTTGCAATGTGGTCAAGGAGCTAAAATTGACCTTGATACGATGAAGAAAGACCTTCAAGGGATTCAAGTCTTTAAGGCAGACAATAAGCATGATGGCTTGATGCGTGTTCAGATGTGTGGTCATCCGACAGGAACTTGTAATGTTTATGAGATTTTAGCGGCTGATTTGGACAAGGCGCAGAAGCTTGGGTTTAAAAAGTGGAATAAGGATTAGTGTTTAGGGTCTTTTGATTTTAGTTTTGGGTGGTTTTTTAGCTACCGCCTCATTGGGATTCTTTTTTTAGATGTTGGTTTGTGGTTCGTTGGTGAATCCTGAAAGGGTACTTTCAGGATTTTTTTTTGGTTCTGGATTGTAGTCTTCTATTTGATTTTTCTTTTATCTAATTTAATTGTTCTTTTAAATAGATTTTGGCTCTTGTTTTTTTCTTTTTAAATTTTCATCATAATTTAAAATTTTGCCGCATTTGAAGTGGTGTTATTTTCCAAATTACTCCTCCGTAAGATGTCTGCCTATATGTATACAACTTACAGAGAAGTTTGGTATTTAGACCTGATTTTTATTACACATTAATTCTTTGGGTTTTCTTGCGATTTGCTTTTTTCTATCCAATTTTTTAATGCCGTTTCGCTGAATCTTCTGTGGCCTTTGGCCGTCTTCATGCATTGGATTTGTTTTCTTTTTACCATTCTTCTTAATGTGTTTTCGCTGACTCCCAAGATCTTGGCGGCTTCTGGGGTGTTGATGGGTTTGTTTTTAAACAGTGGACCCATGATGCTTTTTGTTGGTGATGGTTTTCTTAATTTGGCTTGTTTGCGTTTGATTTGTTTGTCGACCTTCAGCCACGTCAAACCTATGCTCCTGGCGACTTTCATTAAGAAATGTTTCTCTAGTTTTCCCGTCACAGGAATTTCTTCCGCCATGACGATATTTAAGTCTGGAACCGTTATGGTTAAAAAACCAAGCTTCTGGCGAATTACGATCGGATAATCAAATGCGGTGGCAGTATTTTTCATACTTCAAATTCTGCCAAAACTGCCATATTTTACTATTGGACAAAGGTCTAGTTTGTAGATGCATGATTAGTTAAGTATTCGTGCATATAATTACATTTGTGTTTATGTTGTTTTTCGAATGTTAAATTTTAAGCAGTTTTTAAGCTCTTTTTTTCAGATTTTTGCATTCTGTTTTTCCCTAGGGGTGAGGCGAAATGAATGAACCCATATCATTAGAAGGCCCTATTTCACTTCTGAAGGGCTGTTTTTATGGAATCTGGATTGCATTTTCATTCTATCGCTAAGAAGCGAACTGTTTTCGCTTTGATTATTCGATAAACCTTTGAAAGGGGATTTAACATGGCAACAACGACAACAATGAATCAACCAACAGCACGCAAAAACAACAAAGCCATTTACTGGGGTTTTGCGGCAGCCATCATTATCGTATTGGCGATCGCTTTTGCGGCTCGTTCTCCACGTGTGAACGAATCGATGACTCCGGCAGCGACAAGTTCAATGGTCGATACGACAACGACGACAACAACTGGAAACTCAAATATGAACCGCGCGGCAACAACAACAAATACAAACGCAGCAGCGATGGGAACAACATCAGCAGCGAAAGCGTCTGATTCTGTCACGGGCCCGGCCGACGTAGAGACAACAACACCGGTGAATAACGTTACGAAGTAACAGCAAACCATCTTTTCTTGCGCTGCAGTTAATAACTGATAGGCTATTAACTGCATGCCAGTTTCTCAAATTAATAATCTAGAGATCGTACCCGGAAAGAATTTAGAAGATTTGGCCATCATAGGATCTTGGCTTTTTCAAAAGTCAGAAAAAACGCAGCGCTATTACCGCCGTATCGTTAAAGAATTCATGAATTTCTACCCGGCGCTGACTTTAAAAACCACTCAGATTACGCACTTATCTTTATTTATTAAAACATTTGGTGATCATACAGACTCGACCCGAAACACCTATAAAAACGCGCTGTGTTCGTTATTTTCGTTTGCGCAAAAGACGGGGTATATAGAGCGAAATCCCGCCACGATGTTAGAATCGATCAAAACCCCCGATCGTCTTTATTCAAAAGTTTTATCTCGTGAGCAAGTTGAGCAAATGATTTTGAAAGAAATGAATTCTAGAAATTCGCTGATTTTAAAAATTTTTTATTTTACCGGGATTCGTGTGGATGAACTTTGTAAACTAAAAGTAACCAGCATTCAAAAAACTTCAGAAGATGCTTATTACCTACTGGTCGAAGGTAAAGGACGCAAAGTGCGATCTATTAATTTACCCAGTCATTTATCGATCGAACTTTTAGATTACGTTGCGAAAATTTCGACTCGTTATTTATTCGTTTCTGAAAGTGATTTAGCGAATATCGTTGATAAGCCATTGAATTCAAGTCAGATTTTTCGTATCGTGCGTGCTTCGGCCGTCAAAGCTAAGCTTTCGGTGATGCCGTCGCCGCATTGGTTACGTCATACCTGCGCGACCCATTCTATCGAAGCCGGTGCGCCGATTCATGTCGTTCAAAAAACGTTGGGGCACGAATCCATTTCAACAACTGGTAAATACTTAGATATTCGACCCAAAGAATCTGCCGGCGATTACCTTAAAAAAATCGAGTAGTCGGGTGATCGACCAACAGTTTTTGCTACCCATCGCAGGGTGAGACAAAGTAGGGACTTTAACAAGAGTCCACTTGATTTTATCAACTTCTGTAACAAGCTTTGCTGGCTCGTGGGGATGATCAGATTGAAAATTCATTTGTATTTCGTAAAAAATAAGAAAATGCATTAGAAGACCTATCCATTGACCATTTAAAAGATAAAGATATGACCGAGTATCAGGATTACTTCGCCTATCTTCTAGGTTATTTTCATGGTCAAAATGCATCGGCTCAATATAAAAAGGCCGTTCAAGACAACGACAAACAAATCGCAAAGGGGTCGCTTGATTTTGTGAAAGACTATATGGATCATCTTAATGATAAAATTTCAGGTAAAGGTAAAAAACACTAAGCCTTTAGGCCGCAGGCGTTGAAGCGTTTTTTATCACTTTGAGTAAATCAATTTTTACAGCCGGAACTCCACCCCAAGTTTCTCCGGGGGGAATAACGGTTTTTGGTAATACAACTGAATGGGGTAATAGCTTTGCTCCATCACCCATTATAACTCCGCCCATGATTGAAGATTTTAAACCGACGGTGCAGTTATTTCCGATGCGGACGGGGGCAATAACTAATAATCCACCCTGGCCATAATGGGCTACGATTGTAACCGATCCGCCTAATGTGACTTTATCACCTAGTTCAATCAATGACGGATCAGAAATCCAAGTCGTATTGATCACGACACCAGACCCCATTTTCATTCCCATCATTCTGTAAAATAATAAACTTAATGGCGACGGCGTTACGAACTCTAAAAATGTATAACGAACTAAATACGTTAACCCATTGTGAATAAACCATTTTACAGATTCCGCCGAATGATACGGACCGCGCCAAGCTTTTAGCTTTGCTCGTAAAATAAAATTCACCAACGGGGCTACAAACATCAAAGTTGTTCCGTAAATGAAATACCCGGCCGCTAATGATAAAGCGATTCCGATATTTTGAACCAATTCTCCTGATAAGTGCGTTAGATTCTGAATGGACTTAAAAGTATAAATAGCTGGAACTAATGCCGTTGCTAAAACTAAGCACGCCACTAAATAAATTGGGATCATCGAAATTAAGTAAGTTAATATTTTAAATTTTCGTAATGTCGTTTCAAATAATCCGACAAATCCCGTGCGCTGACTTTTGGTTGATTCAAGATCAATTTTGTTCATACTTTAATATCGGATAATTACTTCGAACTTAAGAGTCTAGGTCTGGGGAATTTTACGCTGGACGATGTAATGCGGACCGAATTCATATTTATTTGTTAACATATGTTCTTTGAATTCATATTTGGCGAATAAACCTATGTTTTTGGTACGAATTAAAGCCCATATCTGCGTGCAACCTAATTCGGTGGCATGGTTCAGTTCAGTTTCAATCAGTCTTCGTGAAACCGATTGGCCGCGGTATTCGGGCATCACAAATAAACCCCGCAGACGACACTGATTAGGCTTGGTTAAATGGCCACTAATAACTCCAATGATCTGATCATTATTAAAAGCCGCAAAATAGTGGGCATTATCGGCGAAATTAAAAATACCCATATCAATATTTGAATCGATATCAATCGCGCTAACAGGTTCAATGATTGATCGACGTTCTGGCCATAAGTACTGGGCCCAAATCGGTAAGATTTGATCGAAGGTGATTTGTTTAATAACCAAAGGTAACATGTGTAAATAGCTTAAATCTGTAAGAAATAAATGTCAGGGTTTAAGTTGGTCTCGATTTGTAATACACACCGTATGTAACATAATATAACTTATCAGATGAATGGTGTATTGAGGGTTTGCTTCAGGTGTATTAGTGATTCCAGTATTACTTTTGACCCCATAATGCTGCTCAAATTAAATATCGCTAAGCAGCTGCTTGCAGATTTTTCTTTGACGGCTAAGCTCTCGCTAATTTTTGCAGCCTTTATCAATGGTGGCAGAGTTAGTTTTTTTCCAGATTCTTCAATAAGTATTGCGACCTGACGCCAATCTTCAGCTATTTCGCGAAAGGCAACATACGCAATTTTAACAGCTTTTGTGCCTAGCACCTGTGAACTCTCAAGTAAAAAATCTCTGTAGAAACAACGAAAAATTGAGCCAGCTGTCCCCGCGCGCTTCCAAAAAACGGAAGCAAGAATAAGGTCTTTTTCGGGGTTCTTGGCGATCTCTAACCTATCCTTCATAAATTGCTTTTGTGATTATCATAACTGATCTATTTTTTACTTGATGTACGTATTCTTGTTTATAGTTGATAGCGAACCCATACGTTAGGTTCTTTAAACGTACCCAGATTTTTCTTAAGATTAATGCGCCTAAGACGATTTTTGAAATACGTTGGATACAGATTCTTCGGCCGTTTGGTTAGAACGAGTCGAAATTTGTTCTAGCTGCAATTTGATTTGACGTTTTTGAAATAGACAAACAAAAAGCGCAATTAAAAGTCCTAAATAAAGAGTCACTTGAATCGATAATGATAGGTTGGCTTGTTTAGAGATTGAAAATAGCGTTGGCGTAGAAAGCCCTAAAATAAAGGTTAAGAAGCTGATGTAGGCTCGTTTTCTGATTAATTCTTTTTGCTGTTCGTAATTTCTCATAGGATTTACACCTTACGGAAAAATAAAAAATTTCTCACCAAAAAAATATTTTTTGAGTCGGACTCTAGACTAAGAACTATTTAAAAGATCCAGTCGTGTTTTACGTGACAAGTGTGAAATCTAGTCCTGCGTCGGTTTTAATTATTTTCATTATCAAAGAAAATAAAGAAATGAAAAAACAAATCATCATTTCAATTATGGCCTTTATGGGCGCGGCTTCTGCGCATGCTGAATTCACCAACACTAAATGCGAAGAGATTCTAACCGGAAACGATGTGATTCAAGTGAACCGTCAATGGTGGCCTTCATCACGTACTTGTTTTATCTCTGTCCACCCCAGACAGGTGAAAGATTTAAAATACCGTGATTACTTCTTTGATAACACGGGTCGGTTCATGGTTTTTAATTCTTACGGCGCGGGCCCTGATTCAACCTACACGGGCGCGCGTGACTTCTTTTTGTTTCCGGTCATCAATGACTACCCAGATTTTTCTTTTGAACCCAATGGAGATGTTTTAGTAAAAACCGTATCAGGCCACATCTTGCGCGTTTCGGGCAAAGACTTTTCATTGGTTAGCTTAAGTGATGGCACCGTGAAAGAAAAACCGCTGTCGACGAAAAATGCAGGCGGAGTCGAAATTACTTTGAAAAAAGGATTTTGGTTAGACACCGGATTTAGATTAGGTGGCCTAAATATCGCTTCACCGTCAAACAGCACAAGTTTCAAATCACCGAAGATGACTGAAACCTGCTTAGTTAAAAATAAAACATTTATGGATTACGATGCGAATGGTGAACCCGATTTTAAATTAACCGGCGATTCCTTCGTTCAGTTCGTTAAAGCGCAATGTCCGAAATTACTCCTTTAAGACCGGAGTAATTTCTTGATCTAAAGTTTTTTCAGAGCGATTAATTTTAATCTTAGTCGCTTTGTTCGCCTTTACGGCCTGAAGTGTATAAACATAATCGTATAAATTCTCGATCTTAGTTTCATCAAATTCAATAATCACATCACCCGCTTTTAATCCTGCTTTTTCGGCCGGCGAATTCTTAGAGACGCCTGAAATACGAACTCCCTTAACGCCCTCTTGGCTGTAATCGGGAATTGTTCCTAAATAGACTCTAAAGCTACGGCCTTCTAATTTTTGCCCGGCATTGCCTTCGACTTTTTCATACTGAACCTGTTGAACCTGAACGGTGGCTAATTTTTCAATATACGTTTTAACAACATCGATCACTTTAATAAGGCCCGGGTAATTCAGCGTATCCGCCGTATCGCGCGGCGAATGGTATTCGGCATGAGAACCCGTAAAGAAAGAAATCGACGGCATGTCGGCCATATAGAACGTCATTCCATCTGTAGGATTGTAAGGGTCTGATGTTAAAACTAAATTTTGTCCGGTAATTAATCCGACCTCTTCGCTAAGTCCGGTCCATTGCTTTGCTGAACCCACGCCTAAAACTTGTAAACTATCGCGTAGTCGGCCGATCATATCCATGTTTAAGCTAGCTTCGATTTTTGTATTTAGTTTTGATTTATTATCTAATTCCCACTGCTTAACGAAAGCTGTTGAACCTAAAATACCAATTTCTTCGCCCGTCCAAACCGCAAAATACAAAGGTTTTTTTAAGGTTTTTAAATTTTTCTTCGCTGAAAAATAATGGGCTAATTCAAGAACACCTGCGACCCCAGATGCATTATCGTCTGCGCCGAAATGAATTTTTCCTTTTTCTTCAGCTTTAGCCAGTGATGAACCCGTGCTTTCACCGCGACCTAAGTGATCGCCGTGGGCTCCGATGATTAAGCCTTTTGTTTTTTTATTTACGCCGGCCGGATCTAATCTGGCAATCACGTTGTGGCCAATTGATTTTTCATATTTTAAATCAATTTCGCCGCCTAAGTACATTGAAGTTAAAGCAAATCCTTGGGTTGCTTTTGAAGTTTCAAAACTTTCTTTCAATTTACCGTACGAAAGGAATTGTTTCGCTTGATCCGTTTTTTTAAACATCTCGGTCGCTAATTTTTCAGAGATTTTGATCACCGGTAATGTTGTGTCTGACAGACGCCCTTCAAATCTAACTTCTTTAAGACCAACGTCAGAGATAAAAATAACACCGGCCGCTTTTAAATTTTTCGCCACCGTAATTTTATGCTGCGGTCTTGAGTACGTTGCTAGCTGATGCTGAACTTCTTTATTTGCTAAGTGCGGCATATCTTCTAGAACCATCACCCATTTACCGGCAACGTCTAAATCTTTGTACGAATCAAATGCAGGTAATTTATCCGTGGCGGCCGCTTTAATTCCGTAACCCGCAAACACGATCGGCATTTCGGTCACTGGGCCTATTTTAGAATAAGATAGAACTTGGTAGTCTTGTGAACGAACTAGTTTTTTCTGCAAGCGCCCTTTAAGTTCCATCGAATTTTTTTCAGCGGCACTGACGTTGGATACAAATTCGAAAGTTTGGATAAAATCTTTTCCTAAAGCAGGTTTTAAGCCCCACGATTTAAATAAATCAGAAATCTTTTTTGTATATATTTTTTCTTCAGGCGAACCCGTGTTACGTCCTTGCATATTTTCAGAGGCTAAATAACTAACGATATTTTTTGCATCGTCTTGTAAAATGTTTTCTGATAATTTGAAATCAAACCCAGAATCAACCGCCGGTAAATTCAGTAAGCGGCGCGCTTCGTGATCGTTCCAGTCGGCGATATAAATTTGACTATCCCCTTTTTCATTTCGGTGCGACCACGTCATCTTGTGACCATCCGGAGAAAAACTGGCTAAACCATCAAAGCCGTCGGCAAATGTCACGCGGGCCGGTTTTTGTTTGCCTTCGCTATCAACGATAAATAATTCAAAATTTGAATACCCTAAAACCGAAGACGCAAAAATAATATAATCACCCGACGGATGATAAAATGGAGCCCAAGACATTGAACCTAAATGCGTGATTTGCTTCTGGTCTGACCCATCCACATTCATTGTGTAGATTTCAGCTTTTGAGCCGTCGGCATTAAAACGGCGCCAAGTGATTTTTTTACCGTCAGCGCTAAAGAAAGGGCCGCCATCGTAACCCGCAGAATTTGTTAAGCGTTTAACGTTCGTGCCGTCTGCCTTCATGATGTAAATTTCCATCGCAAACGATGGATCGCGGTCAAAAATCTTTTGATCTTCGTCCGATAATTTGTCGGTGTAGCCTGAACGGTTCGATGCAAAAGCAATGTATTTTCCATCCGGAGAATACGAACCTTCGGCGTCGTAACCTTTTTCTTTTGTAAGCCTTTTAATATGTTTACCGTTTAAATCCGATTCAAAAATATCAAATTCTTGATCAAAACTCCAAGAGTAGCGGCCTTTCACGGGTTTTGCGCGCTCTTCATATTCAGCTTTGACTTTCTCGGCCGTTTTTTTATCTAGATGGGTCGATGACCACATCACTTTTTTCAAATTGGGGTGAATCCATCCGCAGGTGGTTTTTCCTTGGCCCGTTGAAACACGATTCGTGCGGCCGGTTTTTAAATCTAAAATGAACATCTGATAGAAAGGATTTCCGGGTTCACGTTCAGACTGAAAGATCATTTTTTGACCATCTTGGCTAAAATACCCTTCGCCTGATCTTGGGCCCACAAACGTAATTTGCTTTGAATTGGCTAAAAGCTTATTCGGGTCATTGACGATATTTTCTAGGGCTTTTGCGTCTAAGCCTCCGGCCGGTGTGGCTTGGTTTTCAGCCCACGTTTTAACAGAAGATAAGGTGACGGCTAACGCCATAAACGATACGATAACGATTAATATTTTTTTCATACAGACAGACAAACAAACCGAGGTCCTGATGTCAATTTATTCACGTTCTGTAGCCTACATGGTCATCTTACTTTCATTTACAATCGCTTTTATTTCGGGCTGCTCAAGCCCGGCTCCAAGACCAATCGATACATCGGCGGCTCCGTTCGTTGAAACCCCTCCGGCTAAACCCTACGTGAGTCTTGATTTAGCGTATCCGTATTATAAAATGATTTCTGATAAATTAGACCAGCGTTTAAAAACAACTTTGAAAAATCGCGGCGAAGCGCATATCACTTTAATTACGCCGCCCGAGTTTAAAGTTCTTACCACAAAAATAGAGCCCCGCCGCATACACACCTTAGCAAACGAATTTATGGCGACGGAACCTAAAATCAAAAACCTGTGTCTAGGACATTTTCAGAAAAAAATAGAGGGTCAGCCTGAGCATACCTATTACGTCGTGATCGAATCCTCAGGTTTAGTCGAATTTAGAAAAAAAATCGCTGAAGAAAGCGGTCTATCAAAAACTGATTTTGATCCCGAACTTTTTTTCCCACATGTCACCATTGGTTTTACGGCACGCGACCTGCATTTTGAAGATGGCGCGATTAAAAATCAGAAGTCATGCCCAGCGAATTTAAAATCTATATTACGTGAAAGATAAAACATTGAATTTAATCTGCCCATACCTTAAAGACTGCGGCGGTTGTCATTATGACAATTTGCCTTACGAAACCCAATCTGAACTCAAACTTCAGCATCTTGAACTGTGCTTTAAAGAAGCCGGGCTGAATCTTCCAAGGGTTCAATTTATCAGTCTTGGCCAGAATCATTTAAGAAATCGTTTTGATTTCACCATCGAGGCGAACAGAAAGGGCCTTTATGGTCGCGATAAATCGATTCTAGATATTCAGGCCTGTTTACAAATTACTCCTGAACTACAAGCCGCCTATGACGATTTCCGAAAAATCGATTTCGGCATTAAAAAAGGTTCTGTCCGGTTACGCGTGGGTCCTGATAAAAATCGCGGCGTTTGGTTAGATTTTGCAAATATCGATATTAAAACTTTATTAGGCGATGGAAAAAGTTTTCAACAGCTTTTAGACCTTGGATTTCAAATTGAAATCGGACAAAAAGGTAAATCTTTAGTGAAAAAACAGGGTCTTTTTAAGTTAGCGGATCCAGTTTCAAGCCAGTGGTTTCAAGTTCACTTAAATAATTATGTTTCATTTAATTTATCCAGTTTAATTTCAAGTTTTACGCAACCGTCTTGGACAACAGCTAATTCTTTAGTTGAAGTGGTTCATGGCTGGGTTGACTCATTATCGCTAGATTCAAATGCGTTATCTGTTTGCGAATTTGGCGCCGGCATTGGTCAGTTTACGCTTCCGCTTTTATCATACGGACATCACGTGGATGTTTTTGAATTTGATCAGCTAGCGACCGAAATGTTAGCGGTTAATGCTAAGAAAAGTCAGCTGCAAGATCATTTAACAATTTACTGTGATGATTTTCAAAAAAAGCCGATCGCGCAAATTCCTAAATATGATTTAGCGTTATTAAATCCACCGCGGTCTGGTTTAAAAAACTTTGTTCATGAAGTAACGCGTTTAAAGACGAAAACGTGCATCTATATTTCATGTTTTCCTGAAAGTTTAGCTCAAGACCTAAAGGCCTTCGTTAATGCGGGGTATGAAATTAAAGATGTTGTTTTAGTCGATCAATTTCCACAAACGAAACATTTTGAAACGTGCGTTTTATTGCAAAGAATAGATACGAACACCTGATAAATCGCCTGCAATATCGCGAGCTAACAGCAAAGACATCAACGGAAGTAAAAATACACCCGTCAGCATCACTATCGTGGTTCGAAGCATGACTTTTAATATATAATTACTTTTAAAACGCTGTAACGGTTGCCCGACTCTTAAATCACATGTCCATTCGCCAATCGAAGCGCCGATAAAAGCACGCATAAATATCAAGTAACTCCAGGTGCTTAAAAGAAATAATAAACCTAAATTAATCAGTGGATGTTGGCTTTTTACGACCGTCACGAATAATAAGCCGGGTGATGTCCGCATCAAAAATGAAAAAGCGATCGCAAATAAGCAACTCATCGAAACTAAAACTAATGCATCAATGCTAGCAGATAACCAAGTCCATAACGCTAATTTTAAGCCTGATCTTTTTTGCGAACCACTTCGAAATCCGGTTCCTAAATCAGCATCACCATCAATGATTTCTAAGCGTCTAAAAAGATCAGATCGTACGCGCGGATTTGGTGGCGTTTGGCGCGGTACTTCAGGAGTTTTGACCGGCGTTTTTTCAGGAACGATCACACCGTTCACGTTTGTATTTTGATGAGTGCCTTGATTTGTAATCACGAAACCAGTTTAACACGGATCATCTTAAATCCAATATGGGCTAGACTATTGTCTTAAATTAGTATGAACTTTTTCTTATCTAACTTAAAGGAGATTTCAAATGAAAATGTTATTAGCCATCGCCTCTTTATCTGTATTAACGGCTGCCGGAACAGCTTCTGCTAAAGATTACCAAGTGACTGGAACGGTTGTTGAAGTGTCAGATTCAAAAATTATCGTCGACAAAAAAGGCGAAAAATTTGAAATTGCCAAATCAGCTGGAGTTAAAACGACGGGTGAAGTTACTGTTGGCGGCAAAGTGACGGTGTATTATTCGATGACGGCCACTGAAATTGAATCAAAGGGTGCTGCGAAAGAGCCTAAGAAAAAGAAGTAGTTCTTAAAATCTAATTTAAATAAAAAAAAGGGGAAGATCAAAATCTTCCCCTTTTTTGTTCTTTTTTATTAAGTTAACTGGCCCTACCGACCCGTACTCGTTTTTGTTGAATCGGTCGTCGTCGTCGTTGTAGTTTGCTCTGGGCAGTTCAACGGATTAGTTACTTTCGTTCCATTCCAACATGTATAAGTCTGAGTTGGACATAAAGATAAATCAGTCACTTTCGTTGTTCCATCCCAACATGTGTATGTTGTTGTCGTCGTACCTGTCGAACATGTACACGATGAAGCATTCGTTAAAGTTTGACCAACTGGGCACGCTGGACACTGACACGTTCCATTGATCCAAGCCAAATTCCCCGAACACGTTCCCGTACACGGCGCCACAACGCCGTTCGGACAAACATCGCCCGCCGGATTTAAATTCACTTTTTTAGGAATTAACAAACGATAAACTAAATAGGCAGCCCCAAGCCCTAAAGCGATCGGAAGAACAAATTTAGCCCCTTTCCATAAAGTACATAAAATGCCGCAGTCTTCTTTTTCTTTAACTTTCGGTGGCGCTTTATCAGGAACACATTCCGTCGATTGAGCGCCACTGACTTCACCAGTAATCGTTTTCGAAGTCATACCTGGACCGCAATCTGATTTAACCGGAGGTTTTTCTTTGACTGGAGGTTCTGTTTTTCCCGGAGGTGTAACCGCCGGTGGAGTCGCAGGCCCATTACAACTTGCTCCTGGCGCGACTTCTGACTGATCAGCCGAACAGGTACACTTTAATGTGGATGGATTGATGGCAGATTTTGGATCACACTTCGTAGCTAGCATTTCAGAAATAAATAAAAATCGACGTTGCAATTGATCACAAGCGCCCCAAAAGTTTTTTTCGTGCTTTGCTTTTTTGTCGTTCGCAGCCGCTTTACAAGCCGTTGTGCTTTCCTTAATTTCTTTATTGAATTGCTCTTGAATATCTTTTAATTGAGCCAGTACTCCGTCAGTTAAAACACCTTTTTCGAAGATATCTTTAAGCGATGGGTCGTTGACTTTTAAAATTCCTTCGACGAATTTTTTTGTTTCGTTAAAATTATTACCCGCCTGCTGCTTTTTGAAAGTTTCACGACGTTGGTCTTCGGTCATCGATAAGTTGGCATCGTCATAACGACCTGCATGTTTGTTTTCATCTTTTAAGAAAGGAACGGCATTTGGATCGGTTTGTAATAAGCTTTTACTATCACAAGGCCCACCAAAATGAGTCGCCACTTGAAAGTCGGCTGCTTTTCGTGATGGAGTGATACAAATTGGCGATCCATCCGGAGTTCCATAAACTAACGGATTACACGCAATTGTACCTGGCGTTGTCGCATTACATTTTTCTTTCATGCTTTGTACGAACGGGCTACCACTATAAGAATCTAATAATTTATTATGATCACAAACGCCATTATTGTACTGAGCTGAATAGCCAGCCACCAAACAACTTGAAGCATTTAAGTTTGTCGTCGAATCTGTCTTCTTCAAGAAAGCGGTCGGCGTATCTTTAGCGACAGCTTTTTTACCTTTTTTAGCTTTTGATGCAGGTATTGCATCTTGTGCTTCGGCTTCAACGCCGGCTAAGAAAGCCCAAATTTTTTCTAAAACTTCATAAGAAGCCGTTCTTTTGTTTTTGCTCATTTTGTTTTTTTCAAACAAAACATTTTTCGCATCTAACCACAAGTGACGCATCTGCACCATGTAACTGACACGTTCTTGCGTCGTCATTTTCTTCCAAAGAACAGCATTAATGATTGGTAGACCACTAAAGTTTGTCGTGGGCTTTTTTAACTCAAGTTGACCAACTTCATTCTGTTTTCTTAGAACTTCGTCGCCCGCTAATACTTTTGAAAACATATCTGTGAAATTAATGATATCCACTTCAGATAAATTGGTATTTTGAAATTTAACGAAGCGTTCTTTTTCGCCGAACCATTGCATGTTAATCATTTGGCCATTGTAAGACATGGTGACGTTTGGAATTTCACGACCATCTGGCCCCGTGGCTGCGGTGACTCGAAACTCTGGCATCATCACATTTTTGTAGCCTGCTAAAAGCGGTTCGATTTCTTTACGAACGCGCTCAGGAAACAAAGCTTTATTTTTTTGAAAAAACTCACCAACGGTTGTTTGCTTATTTAAACCTAATTGGTCAAATACGCTTTGCATCTGTTGTTTTGAAATATTTTTAGCTTCTTGACCTTGAGCCACCGGAGACATCACCATAGTTGCGACCGAGAACCATGTGGCTAACCAAGTCACCGAAGTTTTAAATTTAAAAAATTTCATAACAATCCTTTTCGCAAAAGTCTTTACGTTCAAATCAATTAGCCCTAACTATTTTCCGGTTGGAACTCCACCGTAGCCGCCATTATCTGTCGGATTTGTACCTGAACCACCCTCAGTCGGAGTCGGAACAACCGGTTTCGGGCAATCCGCTAATGTCTTTGGAGCCGCTAACTTAGTGCCATCCGGACATGTAATAGGTTCCGATTCATAAGCGCAATTACATGTTAAGTAATTGTATATTCCTGCCTTGTAGCCTGGCTTCGGCGTGCACGTTCCGGCATCGGCGCATCCACAAGTACTACCCGTTAAAATCTGTGGAGAAGCGCAAACTGGCAGAGGCGTCATCGGATCACAAGCACACGTATTTGGATTAGGAACTCCGCCACCTGGGCAAGTTTTCACAACGCACGCACATCCTGAACTTATTAAAGTTTGATTTTTATTACAGACCGGCGCAATCGGTGGTGTCACCGGATCCGTTTTTTTATGGCGATTTTTCCACCATAATAAAGCGGCGATACCGACGCCAATTCCTAAAGCCCATTTCCAAGCATTACTTTCTTCTTTACATAATGCCTGCGCATCGGTGACCGTTAAACCAACCGGAGCGCGTTTTTCTGGGCTATTCGTACAAACGCAAGAATCATCTTCTTCACCGGCCATAAATTTCGTGCCTGTTGGGCACGAATGATCGACAACAGTTGTATTCACGCATTCCATTTTTCCCGTTTTTTCATTCTTCTGAGAATGTTTGCCGGGACGACATTCTTTAATTTCAACAACCGCCATGCACGGCTTACCGAAACCGATTTTAGATCCATCTGGACATTGACAAAGACCAGCGCCATCTGAAGAAAATCCATCTGCTGAAATCGTTTTTTTATTTAATTTTGTTTTATCAACAGCTTGGCTTGATAATTCATCTTTACCGTAAGCACCAACATACGTTGAACCATCGATACACGCCTTAGAACGAAGTTCTGCGATCACGCGCTCGGTGAATAACCAACGGCGATGCAATTGATCACACGCTGATTTTTGTTTTTTATCTAATTGTGATTCTCCGTTTTTAAACGAAGCTTCACAGACGCCAATGGCTTCTTCGATGCCGGCCTCAAAGTGATTTTGAATACGCACTAATTCGTTATCAAGATCTGAATTCCATTCACCCTTTTGCATCATCGCTAAAAGTAAAGGGTCCTTCTTCGTTAAAACACCGGCTAAAAAGTCTTTGGTTAATTTATAGTCGTCAGCCTTTTGATCTTTTTCAATCAAAGCAATGCGTGTTTCTGGCGGCATAATATTCGAGTAGTCTTTTGTAAAACCAATACCTACCGTTGATTTAGAAAGTGGGCTTGAAACATCACAAGGACCTACTTGCGTCGTGGCGTCTTGAAACGATGGGTCTAACTTATCGACGCACTTCGCTTTACCACCTGGATAGCCGTATACCATTGGGTTACAAGCGCCCCATGATTTTTCAAAATTATTTTTACATTCGTCATTCGCTTCTTTGATGTAAGATAAGCTTTTGTAATTATCATATGTGGCTAAAGCTAAATCCAAAGAACAACCTTTACGGTCTTTTCCTGAACTATTATCCACAACACCGTAAGCTCCAATGTAACCCGCAACTAAACATTTTTTTGCGTCCGTTGGAATTGTCACTGGCTTACCGTTCACCGTAACGGTTGCGCCTTGCACTTGAACTTTAGCTGAAGGTGTCGCTTTGGCCGCTTTTGATGCTTTCGAAGCCGTTGCTGCTGCACCCGGAAGCGGAGCTAGCTCGTCTAACGCTGCGTCTTGGGCTTGCGCATTTTCTCCGAAAATCACTTTATAAAATTGTTTGATCGGATCAACTTCGGTCACTGCCGTCTTGTAAGTTTTATTTTCAACTACTTTTCTTGAATCTAACCACATCAAGCGCATTTTAACTAAATAGTTCGCTCTTTTTTCAGGAGTTAAAGACTTCCATAAAGCCGGCGTGATGCGCGGAAAACCTTTGAACCGAGCAAAATCTTTTTTGTAAGCGGCCGCCTTCGCTGCATCAGCTGCTGAACCTTGATTTTGTTTTTTCTTAAGTAGATCCACTTCATTTCTTAAACGATAATCGTTGGCCATCATTCGTTTAAAAAGATCATTCGGGCGATCAACATCAGATTCTAGAACGGTTACATTGTTAAATTTAGCGTATTTGTTTTTTTCACCAAAAATTTGTAGCGTGTAAGGTTTGCCGTTCACCGAATAGCTGGCTGTTGGAATTTCTGTTCCATCCGTCGCCGTCGCTGAAGAAATAGAAATTTCAGGCATGACTAAATTTTTATTTTGCTTAAAGAAAATTTCCATTTCGCCATAGACAAAACCTGGATAGTAAACTTTTGTTTTCTCCCAGAATTCACCGTAAGTGATCTTCTTATTTAAGCCAGATTCTTGAACGTATTTTTGTAGATTTTGTTTCGACATTCTTTGCGCTTCCGCGCCAATGGCCAATGGGGAAAAGCTCATTGTTATCCACGCCGTGTGCGCAGCAGACCAGCTTAAAAATTTTAACAACTTCATTATCGACCCCTTTTGATTCAAAAAATATCATTCTCTTTATCGGCGTATCATTCTAATAGCTTAATATCGGTTGGCATAAATCATTATGTTACGTCTCAGATTAAGACTTTCTGTTCTTTAACCAATGACTTAAGTCTTGCTTAAATTGAAGATCAGGCTTGATAAACTCTAACCGAGCGCCAAATTCCATTTGATCCACCACTTGGGCCGTGATTTGAACATCTGAAATATCGCTAAATTTTAAGGTCACCATGTCGTCTTTTTTGAATGTGCATGGTTGATCTAAAGAAACGCGGCATCCCGTTTCAGATAAGGACTCTGTCATGGCCTTGGCTCCGCCACAAAGGACTGGTGTGCGGATATTGAAGAAGCGCGCATCCATAGTTGGGTCATCACGACGATCAATTTCGGTAAATCGTGTGGCTGCACGGCGGTCGGTATTGGGTTTTGATGAAACCCACTGACTACGACGATCCAAGTAAGGAAAGCGAAAGTAAAAGGCGATCACTAAAACGCTGAGCGTGCATATGATAGCTAGGATTGAAAAAACTTTTAAAAATAAAGGATCAATTGAATTGGAGTCGGCACTATAAAGGCGAAACGCATTCATCACCAGAACAACTATTAAGGTAACAATAGCGATCGACCAAGATAACTTGTGAGGTCTAAAAAGAAGTAATCCTGTTACAAAAAGTAACGCCAACCACAACCAATCAAACCACGGAATACTTTGAGCCAGCGAGAAAAATATAGAAGGTTGATACCAATTATCTAAACCAGAGCCGGCAAAACTAATAAATATATTACCCAGCGGTGCTAAAAGAAATAATACAGCTAGTAAATAAACGCCTACGGGCTTTTTTAAAGTCGTCGTACTCATGATGTCTCCCTCATAAGCCTTTATGATAAGAGAGATCTTAATTAATGACTACCTAGGTGCAGACGTTAGTCTAGGTGATTTGATTTATTTGGCTTATTTATTTAACGGACAAATCTCGACGGGAACTTTGGCTTTCACCATCGCAAAGACCTCTTCGATCTCGGTATCGGTGACGGCAATACAACCTTGCGTCCAATCCGCTTTAGGATGAACTTGGCGGACAACTTCAGGATTTAAATTATCGATAAAATCAGTCGGAAAACCATGAATCATGATGTCACTGCCCGGGTCCGCAATTGAATTTTTAACTGCAAAATCGGTATCATTTTGTGAGGGATATGAAAGATGTAAACCCAAGTGGTACTTTGATTTTGAGTTTTTGCCGTCGATGAAATAAAGTCCTTCGGGTGTGCGCCCGTCCCCGGACTGAATTTTTGGCCCTTTTAAAACGCCGCTGCCAAAGGCCACCGAGTAAACCCGAACAATTTGACCTTTATTTAATAAATACATCAGACGACGTTGTTTAGACACGACAATATAATCCGCTTCTGTGACCTGCATAAGACCCACGTGCGTTGCACGGTCAATCAACTTCATATTCGAACAAAAAGGAGTTTTTGGAATTAGCTTAACCGGATCTTTCGCAAAAGACGGCAAGCTTAAGAATGTAAGCTCAATAAGAATGAAAAAATATGCGAATATCTTTGCCATAAGGGATTTATACCCTATATTTCGAATTAAGCCGAATTATTGACCACTTGCGATGATTTTTTAGAGTCAAACCGAAGCAAAACTTGAAAATAATAAAGAAGTGTCTAATTGTTAGACGACGCTGTATTGAACAGAAAGGACCAGGCTTTGAACGACCGTATCATCCAGACAAGTAGGCTTTATCAATTGATCGATCTAGAGACCTTTATTCTACTCGCGATGTTAGGGCTGATTGCATTTCTTTTTTACCGCTTTTTTCTTCGTACCGTTTCTGAAGAGCGCCATAGAAATTTAAAAGGTCACTTTAGAAATTTAGGAAATTATTTTTTACTTTTAAGCTTTTCATACGGCTTATTTTTTCTAGCGTCGCAAATTACAGACGTTGATTTAGTTCGCCGTGTGACTCCGTACTTAGCTTTAATCTGCTTCTTTGCGGGTTCAGTGTTTTTAGTCAAGTGCAGTCGTTTGCTTGTTCTACAGTATATGTTCTTGGGATCGATGCGCGCGGGTGTTCCACTTTTACTTGTTAATATTTTCTCGCTCGTTCTTTCTATCTTGATTGGCTTTTGGGCCGTCAATGTGATCTTGGGCGTTCAGTTAACACCACTTCTTGCAACGTCAGCAGCCTTTTCAATTATTCTGGGTCTTGCTCTGCAAGACACTTTAGGCAATTTATTCGCGGGTATTTCTTTACAAATTGATAAAACATTTGAAATCGGTGACTGGATCGAAATTCAAAATGGTTTAGTCAAAATTGTCGGCCAGGTGAAAGAACTTTCTTGGCGCTCGACTTTACTTGTCGGTCTTTCCGACGAGATGATCACGATGCCCAACAAACTAGTCGCCCAATGCCAAGTCAGTAATTATTCTCCGGAACACCAGCCCATTTTACGAAGTCAAATTTATAAATTCCCATTTTTATCTGAATTTGAAAAAGCCAAAGATATACTAGAACAAGCGGCAAGCCAAATTTCAGAAGTGCGCGGAATTCCTGCGCCGTTCGCCTACATTCAGGAAATGAACGACTACGGTGTCACGATTAAACTGATTTATTACATCGACAACTACGGTAAACAATTTACCGTAGGCGACAAAGTGGCGGCGCGCGCTTTAGCCTTACTTGAACAAAATAAAATTCAATTCTCTAAACCAACCATTAACATACAAACAACGACAGTCTAAAATATGATAGAATTATCTCGCACCCAAGAAGTTCAAAGAAACCATCCCCTAGCTTTGCAGATCAGAAAGCAAATTACCAAAGCCCTAGCCGATTTCAATATGATCGCCGAAGGCGATAAAGTCATGATCTGCGTCTCGGGCGGAAAAGACTCTTCCATATTAGCTATTTTACTTGAAGAAATCCGTAAGCGCGCGCCGATGAATTTTACCATCGAAGCGACGATCTTAGATCAAAAACAACCCGGATTTTCAGCTCAAAAATTTCAAACTTGGCTTGAAGCAGAACAGCTTAAATTAAATATTCTTGAAAAAGACACGTATTCCATCGTCACCGACAAGGTTAAAAATGGAACATTTTGTTCGTTGTGTTCAAAATTGCGCCGCGCTATTTTGTATGATTACGCCCACGCTAATCAATTTACAAAAATGGCTTTAGGTCACCATCGTGACGATGTGATCGAAACGACTTTGCTCAATTTATTTTACACCGGTCAGCTTTCGACGATGCCCGCGAAATTAAAATCTGACGATGAACGAAATATAGTATTACGTCCGTTAGTTTACGTGGCCGAAAAAGATCTGATTGAACTGGCAGAAATTTGGAACTTTCCAATTATTCCGTGCAACCTTTGTGGTTCGCAAGAAGGAATGAAACGCCAACGTATGAAAAAATTAATTTCGGATCTTGAAAAAGAAATTCCCAATATGGCGGCCTCTTTTCAAACAGCTTTAGAAAATGTAAAACCAAGTCATCTGATGGATCAAAAACTTTATAATTTTAAAGATATGTAACTTAAAGGTATTTATGCTGACTGAAACCCAATTTCTAATTCTTAAATCTAAAGCGCTTGAGTTTCGTCACGATAAAGCTTGGCAACGAATCGTAAGACTCAAAAAGGTTAAAAGTTGGATCGCCAAAAACGAAGAACAAATTATCAATGCGCTAAAAGCTGATTTTTCGAAGCCTGAATTTGAAACAAGGCTTACAGAAATAACCCCGGTTTATTCAGAAATTGATTTTTTTATAAAACATTTATCGCGCTGGATGAAGGATCAAAAAGTTCCGACTCCAATAACGCTTCTAGGTCATTCCAGTTCGATACGTTATGAAAATAAGGGTGTGATTCTTATCATCTCTCCTTGGAATTACCCATTTTATTTAGCCATCGTTCCTTTCATAACGGCCTTGGCTGCCGGAAATACGGCCGTTCTTAAACCCTCAGAGCTGACTCCGCACACTTCAAACGTGATTTCAAAGTTAGTTCAAGACTGCTTTACTTCTGGCGAAGCTGTTGTGGTTTTAGGGGATAAGTCGGCCACAGAAAATCTTCTAACTTACCACTTTGATCACGTTTTTTTTACGGGCTCGACAGCCGTTGGTCGCATCATCGCCAAAGCTTGCGCGGATAAATTGATTCCGATGACACTTGAACTGGGCGGAAAATCGCCAACAATCGTTGATGAAACGGCAGACATCCACTTAGCCTGCGAAAAAATATTTTGGGGTAAGTTTTTAAATCGCGGGCAAACTTGTGTGGCACCTGATTACGTGATCGTTCATAAATCTGTCCAGGTTCAATTTGAGAAAGAAATGACCCGACTTGAAAATTTACATGAACTTGAAATAGAAGGTAAAATTATTAACCAAAATCACGAAGCCCGCTTAAATACGATGGTGCAAAAGCCACTTGGTTTCTTTAACCAGAAAGCATTAGAAGTAAAACCAGTCAGCGACTTAAGCGATGCCACCATGAAAGATGAAATCTTTGGTCCTGTTTTACCCGTTCTGACTTACGAAACACACGTTGAAATTGATGCGATCATAAAAAATTACGAAAAACCGCTAGCGATGTATATTTTTTCAAAAAATAAAACATTCATTGAGTCCATTTTAAAAGCGCATACTTCAGGTGGAGTCGCCATCAATACGGTCATTATGCATTTAGCTAATCCGTATTTACCTTTCGGTGGAGTCGGCGCTAGCGGTATGGGTCGCTATCATGGATGGCATGGCTTTGTGGAATTAAGTCACCAGCGCGCCATCATTCGGCTTAAATTTTTCAAATCGTTAACCCAATTCTTGTTGCCGCCGTATACGCCTGTTAAATTAAAACTAATTCGCTTACTTAAGTAACTACGCTGAAAAAATTGACTTCAATGCCGCAAGCACTTTTTTATCCACGCGGTTGTCATATACTTTTTCAATTTGCGCCACCGCCGCAGGGCCAGTCACATGTTCATTTCCTGGCTTAACAACTAGTTCCATAAAAATATTTACGGCCTGAATAATACGTGAAAGCGGATGTTGAAATTTAACGGCTTTATTCAAGGGGTAACCATTCCCCGTCATATCTTCATGATGTTCCGAAACAATTTGCGCCACTTCTTCTGAAACACCGTGCACCTGCATAAGAATTTCTTGGCTGCGGATGACGTGGGTTTCAAAAATTTTTCTTTCTTGCTGACTTAATAACTGACGAGGCTTTTCCAATAAAGCACGATCAATTTCTTTCTTTCCAATATCATGATACAAGCCCGCCATCATAATTTTAAATAGAACAGAATTCGCTTCGAACCCCATTTTTTTTGCGACCATAACGCTATAAAGCGCAACCCCTAACGAATGTGCATAAACCTGATCTGAATTAGCGTTTAAGGCATCTAACAAATCAAGATGTTCTTTTGAATCACTAATTACCCCTAATGACATATTTAAAAAGTTTTGCCCGTCGGTGAAACTTTGTTTATCAAGTCCCATCACAAAGACCTTTTCCATCAGCACTTCGCCGGTGTATTTAATGAAATTCATTTTTTTCTCGATCGAAATGTCATCACGATCTTTGATAATCCGAGTCAGGCTCATATTAAAATCGACTAACTTTCCAAAATCCTCTTTTAAAATATGTAAAAATTTAACACCTTTTTCTTTGTAATGCTGTACACGATCGGCCGGAAGTTGTTCACCTTTATGCGCCAAGCGAATAACCTTTGTTTCTGACAATTTAATAAAGACATCAAAATCAATTTTCGGTCTAGCTACGAATTCATCAATTGAAACTTTGCAGTAATCTTGCTTTGGCTGAACTTCAGCCACTTCGATTTTTTCTTTGTCTCCGATAATCGAATCAATCGTCGCAAGCAGTTCTGAACTTTTAAAAGGTTTCGATACAAATCCTTTTGCGCCCAGATCAAACGCAGTTTTAGTTTCTAACAATAGCGAAAATCCGGTCATGATAACAAATGGAATCGGTTTGTTTTTTTGTGACCATTCCAAAAGTTCAATTCCTGTCATGCCAGGCATTTGAATGTCAGATAAGACTAAATCAAAATCAGCAATACTTAAAATTTCAATAGCCGCTTTACCGCTAGCAGCTTCTTTAACGTCGAATTTTTTTTGCAATAGTTCACAAACTGTTTCACGGAAAAATTGATCGTCTTCAACGACTAATATTTTCTTCTTCACTCGGGCTCCAAATAACGGGTTAATATTTAAAACTATAGCTTACAACTACATGTAGCAATTAACTACTAGCAAAAGTCTAATGTCTATATTTGAAATCGATTTTGATTAAAAACTGGTTAATTTAAGTGTCAACGTGCAGGTTAGTTTAAAAAGTCATAGCTGGCTTGTAATCAAGCTAGACGAAGGTTAATTAGAACTTTTCCGAACGACTTTTTTTAACTTCTGAATGGCGTTTCTTTTCGTTTAATCTTTTACGAACGGCACTTTTCTTCGGCTTTGTAGCGATTCGCTTTTTAGGGTCAATCAATGATCTTGAGACAAGCTCACAGAGTAACTTATAAGCCCGGTCTTTATTACTTTTCTGATCCCGCTGATCTTCGATGCGAATTAAAATATCGTCACCCTGAGCTAATCGAGACTGCAAACGCACCAGTAGTTTTTGCTTCTGCGTATCGTTTAAAATCAAAGATTTAGAAATCGAGAATCTTAAAATCACGGCCGAATTAGTCCGATTCACATGCTGACCACCCGCCCCCGAAGAGCGCGTCGCCGTCCATTCAATTTCTGTCCACGGAATAATAATTTTGTTTTCTTTTAGCATGACAACTAATGTTGATGGTTTTCGATCACAAAAACAAGAATAGATAATACAAGTAAGCCAATCCCCGTCACAAGTTTTTCGTTATCTTCGATCCAATTCATTTCAAAGCGCGATAAACCCAGCATCGAAACCCATGTTAAGGCCAACATTGAAAACAAAGTCCCGAACGCCAAGATCAAACTTAAAGCCAAAAACCCCTGCCATCCATGATGAACGGCCGAAAGATAAACCGGCAGAAAACTTTCACACGGAGAGAAAGTTAAAAGCGAAAGTAAGCTTAGAATCGCCCAGCCGTCTTGACCCGTTTTTTGATGCTCATCAAAATGGTGATGATGGGCGTGCCCGTGACCATGGTCACAGTGCGAATGACGGTGCCCGCGGAAATGCTGCACAATTTGAAAAATCCCAAAAAATCCGATCGAGGCACTAGCTAAAATTAAAAAATAACTCTGATATTTTTGAAAAAAACTAAGTCCAAGCACAAAAATCAGGGCGCCAATCAAAGTCGTCATAATGACGTGCCCAAGCCCTGCGATCAGTAAAATCGACTGAGTTTTCTGCCAACTCCACTTTTGTGCACGCGACGCGATAACAAATGGCAGCCAGTGCGTCGGAATTGCCGCATGAAGGACGGCAATCATAAGACCCGTCAGTAGAATAGGGAAAAGACTGTAATAGTTCATATCGTCAAGGCTTAGACAAATCGAAGTTATAAAGCAAGAAAGCTTGATAACTATTGTCAAAACTGCTAGTTTTTACATGTACTTACTTTACGTCGGCCTTTAGCGCAGTTGGTAGCGCATTTCCATGACATGGAAGTGGTCGCAGGTTCGAGTCCTGCAAGGCCGACCAATTTTTACCAGAAATTTTCCCTCCCCCACCCTGACCAAATATGTCGTTTACGACTTCTTTTTTCAAAGAAGGCTAGTTTTTGAAGCTTCCTACAAAATAAGCAGCTGTGTCTTAGATTACACTATCTTTTTAGGCTAAAACCTGTTTCTATACGGTTTCAACAGTCCGTTCAGTTAAGTATCTTAAGGTTTTTCTTTTGCGCTTCTTGAATGGCCCCCTAGCTTCATGGAGGCAATACAAATGGGAAAAAAAATATACGTAGGAAATTTATCTTACTCTGTAGACTCAGCAGCTCTACAAGACATCTTCGCAGAATTCGGTCATGTTGAATCTGCTAACGTAATCATGGATCGCGATTCTGGTCGCTCTAAAGGTTTCGGATTCGTTGAAATGGGATCTGAATCAGAAGCAGCTACTGCAATCCAAAAATTAAACGGTCAAGAAATGTCAGGTCGCGCACTTAACGTTTCTGAAGCTAAACCACAAGAACCTCGCACTGGTGGCGGCGGCGGTGGTGGTGGTGGTCGTCGTCCAGGCGGCGGCGGCGGTGGCGGTTTTTCTAAACGTTACTAGTCTTTACCAAAACTAAAGATGGCCCAACAATGGGGTCTACGATTAAGGCGTCTGCAAAGACGCCTTTTTCTTTTTTTTAAGTTTACCATCCCCTGTTTTCTAGCATCTTAATTTTTAGCTTTAAAACATTTCTCTATTTACTCTTTACGAAGGAGTCTTAATGTCAAAAGAAGACAACGTTCCATTTGATGGCCAAATTATCGCAATTAACGGTGGCGGAAGCTATGCAGTTAAATTAGATCAAGGTTCAAATATTTCTGCAAAACTTTGCGGAAAAATGAAAAAATTTAAAATCAGAATCGTCATCGGCGACCGCGTAACCGTGGCTATTTCTCCGTACGACGTGACTCACGGACTTATTACTTTTAGGTTTAAAGCCTAATCTTTTCAAAAGCCTTAGATCTTAGCCTTTATAAAAGTTTTAGGCGCTGATCTAAATTAAAGCTTTTTAGTATTTTCTAATTTGTTTATTCATAAACTCCATCCATTATAAGGATCCAATTTCTTTTAAATTTGGAGTTTTTTTTGGATACACCTTCATCGACCACTACCGATTTTGTTCATTCGCCAACCACATCTGAGCGCCACTATTTTTCTTAATATAGCTTTGGCTCAGACTTAACGATCGTAATCGCTAAAAAATATTATTCGAACGATCATCACTTTGGGATTTTACAGTCCTTGGGCACGCGCGAATACCCGGCGCTTTTTCTTTTCTAACACCGCATTCAAAGGCGACAGATTTAGTTTCCGCTTACAATCTTGATTTAGGATTCTAAATCATGTGGGCCATTAAAAGATATTTCGTATGACCCGAATCATTTAGACAAACGATTTATGATGGTGCGCCACGAACCGAACGCACGCATTCAACTGATTGATTTAAGTCTTACCGAAGCGATTCCACAATTACAGAAATCAAAATTAGAAAAATTATTATCACCGCGAAATATTATTAGCCTTGGACTTTTATTTTTAATCGTCTTTGCTATTTTTGTTTTTTAAGGAACGAAACCATTAAGCCGTTATTTAGCATCAAAAATATCTTATGATACATAAAAGAAATACGCTGAAAAATTAAATTACGACAAATTTTTTCCAGTTTGCCAAAGATCTATAAGTGAACAGGATTTCATTTCTAAATTAGAAAAAAGAGTCGAAAAGGATGTTTTCTTCTCGATGGTCGTAAGTTCTATGCAAATAATCAGTATGCCCCAAAGTAACGCCTTTACGTTACCGGGAGGAAAAATATTTATCACTGACACCCTTATTCGTGAAGCAGATTCAACTGAAGAAATATTAAGGGTCTTAGCGCACGAAGCAGGTCACTACCAAAAACGTCACATATTACAAGGGGTCATTCGCGGAAGCTTTTTAACACTGTCTTTAAATTTTTTAACGGGCGATTTTTCGCAATTTGTACTTATTGACCCGAATACTTTAAGCCGTATCGTTGGGCTTCAATTTGATCGCGGTCTTGAAAAAGAGGCTGATACGTACGCGGTCGAAACATTAAAAGGACTAGGAATCGGCAGTAATGGCGTGATTCACTTTTTTGAAAAGATGAAAAAAAAGTACCGCTACCGGAGTTCATGTCCCAGAATTTATGTCGACCCACCCAGCGGATGACGTGCGGGTCGAATACTTACAAAGTTACAAAACCGATGCGGCGCTTACGCCTTTAGATGAAAGTTTTAAAAACTATCATTGCTACGAGTAGTCAGTCTCTAAACTCTATTTTTTATTGATACAATTCGACGCGGTCGTTTTCTTTAAAGCCTGCGCCTGAATGCATAATGCTAACTGCACCGTCTTGACCAAAAAAACCAACAACTTCTAAAGTGCCTTTAGCTTGGCCTTTGACTTGACCGATATGGTAACCAATTTCGGGATCGTAGATTTCGCTACCATCTTCGACAACTTTTAAAATATCGCCAACTTGAACACCAGAAACGCGGCCCACATTCAAATATATTTTTTCACCCTTCAGTGCGGCGATACGGCCCTCCCAAGTCACTTGAGTCATGGCCTCGGACACTTGCGGAGAAAAATCTAAAAAGGCATCTTTCATTAAAACCGTCACTAAACCTGGATTTTTTGCAAAGAAGGCTTTGCCAGCAACCGGCTCTGCCAGTTTACTGTTTTCGTCATCGATCGTGACCGTTTTTACAACCGAGAAAATTTCTTTACCGGCTCTGATATTTAAAATACGGATGCGCACTGATACTTCAAAACTAGCTTGTTGAATTTTTTTTTCAGGGTCTAAGTTTTGTTTCAGTTTTAAATCGATGATCTTTCCTTCTAATAAAGAACTAACACCGTCGTTTTGCGAATCTTTAGCTAATTTATAAAGATCATATTCACCATTTTTTAAGTATTTACTGACGTCATTTTTTAGCTGATTGGCTTCTAGTGCGATTACGCCCTCTGAGCGGTTTAGGTCTTCAACGAATGCGTTACGCGCTTTGATGCGCGAAGCTTCTTGATTTTCGGTTTCATCGATAAATGGTAAAATAACGATACGCTTCTTTAAGCCCGCGTCGTCTGATTTTTTTAAATCCAAATCTTTAACTTGGCGTTTTAAAGCCGTAGCGATTTCTTTCTCGGCCACTTTTTCAGGTGGCTTTTCAGCGACGACTTCATCTTGTGCTGGGGGCGGAGTTTTGCATCCCGAAAATAAAAAACCAACCGTTACTAGCGTCATCGTCAAAGACGTGGTCTTTAAACTTTGTTTTATCACCAAAGTACTCCTTGCTTAAGAAAGATCATTTCAATCAGTCTTAAGCGTACCTTAGTTTTGAACTTCGATAAAGTCTGTTCGACCAAAGAGTTGTCTGGCCCCTTCAAAAAAATGGTCCGAAATCTCGATCTGATGTGGTTTTTCGGCAAAAATTTCGATATCTTGCCCGCTGACGTTCATCACAAGACGGACGTTCGTCTGGCCTTTGTATTCACAAAGAAGACCGTCTAACTTTTCATAGTCTTCCGGTTCTAATTTATCTAAACGGACCGAAATTTTTTTGGTTTTCTTTAAAACGTCATCAAAAAGCGCAAAGCTATCGGCCATGATTTTAGCATTACCATTTTCAACTTCTAAACCACCACCAATCAGTAATGGTTTTTCTTCTTTTAGAATTTCTGCGTACTTCGCAAACGTATCTGGAAAAATAATAAGTTCGGCCGTTCCCGTTAAGTCTTCGACCTTGGCAAAAGCCATGCGAGTGCCTTTTTTCGTGATCAGTTCGCGGTATTCGGTAATTAAGCCAGCCACGATCACGCGCTTTTTATTTTTAGGATCGTTCCATTTTAGTTTCGCACGCTCGGCCGCTTGGGCTAAAGCTTCGGGGCTTCCTTCCGGTGGAACTAACTTCGGAAGATCTGCGACCGTACTTGAGGCCCAAATTTTTGCGAAATTTTCAAACCCACGTAAAGGGTGATCAGTTAAGTAAAAACCTAAAATTTCTTTCTCAAATGACAATTGTTGAACACGGCTCCAGTTTTTGACATCAGGTAAAGTCACGACGACGGCATCGGCCGTTTCCATATCGAACAATGAAACCTGACCGACTTCTTTATCTTTTTGATGACCCACGGCGCGGTCTAAGAATAAAGAATAACCCGACATCAATTGGGCCCGATGATAACCAAAACGATCAAAAGCACCCGCTTTAATAAGACCTTCGATCACTTTTTTATTTACGCGTCTTAGATCAACGGCGTTAAAAAAATCTTCTAATGATTTAAATTTTTTATCTTCTATTTTGTCACGGGCTTCGATAATAGCTTCGACCGCAGCCTGACCAACACCCTTAATAGCGCCAAGACCAAAATAAATTTCGTCGCCATTCACCGAAAATAAATAATCTGAGAAATTCACATCCGGCGAATGCACGGTCAAATTTCTTTTTTGTGCATCTTTAACGTATTTTACAACTTTGTCGGTATCGCCAACCTCGGTTGATAATAAAGCCGCAAAGAATTCGGCCGGATAATAATGCTTAATCCACGCCGTTTGTGCCGTAATGACCGAATACGCTGCCGCATGGGATTTATTAAATCCGTAATCGGCAAACTTAAACATTAATTCGAAAAGTTCTTCGGATTTCTTCTTATCATGGCCACGCTCGCTAGCCCCTTTTAAGAAGCGCTCGCGATGTTGATCCATTTCGGCTTTGATTTTTTTACCCATCGCACGGCGAAGCATATCCGCTTCACCTAAGCTATAGCCCGCAATCACGGACGCGATACCCATAACCTGCTCTTGGTAAACTAAGATTCCGTACGTATCTTCTAAAATTTGTTTTGAATCGGCTAGTAAATATTCAACCGGGCTTTCACCATGTTTACGCTTGGCGAACTCAGGAATATTGGCCATCGGACCGGGGCGATACAATGATGTGATCGCCGTGATATCACCAAACGTCGAAGGCCGAATTTTACGGGTAGCATCAGAAATACCTTCACCCTCGAACTGAAATACACCGGCCGTATCACCACGTGAAAGAAGTTCGTAAATTTTTGAATCATCAATTGAAATATCACGTGAATGAATTTTTTTTCCACGGTTTTTCTCAACTAATTTTAAAGCGTAGTGAATATGAGTTAAAGTTTTAAGACCCAAAAAGTCGAACTTAATAAGCCCAATTTTCTCGGCATGTTTCATATCGTATTGAACGACATTTTCATCATCAGACCCACGGTACATCGGCGCATGGCGCACCAAGCTTCCGTCGGCGATAATCACACCGGCTGCATGGATACCGGCGTGGCGAACCATACCCTCGACCCGTAAGGCTAACTCCATCAGTGTTCCAACCGTTGGATTAGACTCCATCATTTCGCGAATACGTGGTTCCATTTCTAACGATTCAGAAAGGGTTACCCCTAATTTATCTGGAATTAGTTTCGAAACGGCATCCACTTCGGCAAATGACATTCCTAAAACGCGGCCCACGTCTTTAAGGGCGGCGCGTGATTGCAATTTTCCGTAGGTAATAATTTGCGAAACCGATTCCGCGCCGTATTTTTCGGTCACGTATTTAATCACTTCTTGGCGACGATCTTGACAGAAGTCGATATCGAAATCGGGCATCGATACCCGCTCTGGATTTAAGAAACGTTCGAAAAGTAGAAAGTAAGGAATCGGATCTAAATCTGTGATTTTTAAACTGAAAGCAACGATCGAACCCGCTCCGGATCCACGACCAGGACCTACCGGAATATCACGATTCTTCGCCCAATTGATAAAATCTTGGACGATCAAAAAATATCCGTTAAAGCCCATACGGTCGATGACAGATAATTCGTATTCTAAACGCTTTTGATATTCGGCTTTTCTTTCGTCAGTTAAGCCTTTTCCTTGCGCGTCCATTTCTTGGTAGCGCTCTTCAAGTCCGATTTTACTACGGTAAATAATTTCTTCTTTAACCGTACGACCCTCAGTCGTTGGAAAACTTGGTAAATGGTAAATGGTTTTGCCGTTACTATCTTTTAAATTAAATTTAACGTTACAACGTTCAGCGATAACTAACGTATTTGCGATCGCCTGTGGTATTTCGGCAAATAATGATTCCATCTTATCGGCCGACTTAAAGTAAAACTCCGAACTACCTAATGTGTAACGGGATTCATCTGATAAAGTTTTATTGCTTCCGATACAAACTAGAACCTCTTGCGCAATTTGATCATCTTGCGTGAGATAGTGAACATCATTTGTAGC
>JACMQO010000133.1 GCA_014376935.1 Bdellovibrio sp. | reverse complement strand
TAGCTAGGCACATAGGCTGTAACCTGCCAATTTTCGATTTCGCCTAATTTTTTGCCCTGATCATAAAGTATGTATGCCATCTGGTAACCGTACCGAAATAATCTTATAACGTAAACAAGACAAAAAATAATTTTGAAATCCGACTACTGCGGAGCCGGATGGCGCATCTTACTAATCTCGCTATCAATGATATCGAAACGACAGTATTTTTATGAAGTGCACAGTACGGCTGGTTTGACAAGCGCCTGTATCTCGATAACGATGCCATAGAAGGCAGGCCTCCATGACAATACAACTTTCACTTTTGCAAAAACTTTTAAAAGTTATTATCGGAGTCACCCTATTTACAGCGGGAGTTACTCATCTAACCGTAGCTCGATCAGAATTTTTAGCTCAAGTCCCGGCCTGGGTTCCCCTTAATCCCGATCTAACTGTTCTACTTTCTGGCTTCGTAGAAATAGCACTAGGACTTTTACTGATGTTCAAAATTAAAAAGGCCTACAAAATTGGAATTCTAACGGCATTATTTTTTGTCGCCGTATTTCCCGGAAATATTTCGCAGTACATGAACGGAATCGATGCTTTCGGATTAGATACCGACAGATCAAGATTGATTCGACTTTTCTTTCAACCCGTCCTATGCATCTGGGCACTTTATTCGACGGGCGCAATCACCTACTTGACCCACCGAAAAACTAAAGAATAGAACACGACAGAAGAGGCGCCGAAGCAATTTATCGGATCTGATATTAGCAGATTAAAAAAAACATGCGAAGATGCAAAGGTATTGTTGAAGGCAAAACCACAAGTCTTCCGATATCTCTTGTCGGCGAAATTTGTTGCGAGATTCCAACCAAATTAGCTCCGATGAAATAATTAAAAATAATTCGAAGATTGAGATTTGGTCGTTTTGAAACAAATACTCCGACGCCTGGTATATCGAATTTATGCTTTCCAAAAATATTTAGCGTTTTAAATGAAGCTAATACAGAGTCGCTACCCGCAGAATACAGGCATGCCGATTTCCAGCCGGAAAGTAAAAAATTGATTCGATACTCGTCTTGACCAACTAACATTTTGTACTCACGACTACCTAATGGACATTCAATTCGGCCAACCACTTGATCCTGAGAATTTTTAAAAATTAACATTCCGACCGCTGACAACTTGTCTTGATAAATACTAAAAAGTAAATCTGATTTTTCAAAATTAGCTTGAGTTGCCCGTTCGGCAACTCCTTCCCAAATTTGATCCGCACTTATTTTGAGATTGTTCGCTAAAAATATTTTACGATATTTCAGACTGAAATAAATAAGTCCTATAAAGCCTACGATAATAGCTACCAAAAGATAGCCTAGACAAGATTGATCATAACACATGTCAATATTCTGAAACAAATTAACGACATGATCAACAATACAATTCTGCTAATTTATGTTTTCCAATAACTGCGCAGCACCCAAGTCTAAAGAGAAAAATTAAGTTTTAGACTAGGTTTATTAAACTTATTCGTAAAATAGATCCGATCGAGCAAAGGCGAATAATTTCAAATTATGAATTTGGTAGGGGCGCAGGGACTCGAACCCCGGATCCATCGGTTATGAGCCGATTGCTTTAACCAACTAAGCTACACCCCCACAGAATGTATATTGGATTTTGAACGTATTGCTACGCTAGCAAAAACGAAAAAATAGATCAACTGATCTGCCCATTTTAGGCAGTTGCAGGGCTGGGCACCGCAAAATAGCGGCCCAAATGCTTTTTTATTAGGAGTTCTAGGCTATAAAATTCTAGCTGGCTTTACTATTTATGGAATCGACCAAAGTTTTAAGTGCTCCGGTGTCTTCAATCAGTTTTTGTGCCTGAGCCCGGTTGTTGGATGCAATATCACCCGACTGCACCGAAACTTCATCCAGCTGACTGACAGCTTGGGTTAACTTTTCAACCCCGTCTTTTTGAACTTTGGTACCTTCAAAAATTTGCTGCATCAAATTTTTAATTTCTTTAGCGGCACTGACTGTTTTCGTAATCGAAGCAATCGCCGCCGACGAAACACTTAAACCACTTTCAATTTTTGATGTCGACATCTTTGAAATTGAAGATGATTTGACCGTTAGATCCTGAGTGACTTTAGTAATCAAAGTGACTGAATTATTTAAAAGATCTTCGATCTCTTTCGCGGCTTTACCGCTCATGCTAGCTAAATTACCGACCTCTTCGGCGACAACGCTAAAACCTTTGCCTGATTCGCCCGCGCGCGCGGCTTCAACCGACGCATTGAACGAAAGAAGTTTCGTCTGAAAAACAATTTCATTAATTACTTTTGTTTTAGTTGAAATCTCTTGAACAGCTTTTAAGAAAGCTTGCATTTGCTGACTGCTTTCATCCATATACGAAACGACATCATTCTGAGTTTTTTGAATGTCTGCCATCGAAGAACTAATCGAAGACAACTGCTCTTGGCTAGTTTCAAGACTATCAAAACTAAGCTGCGTCTGGGCTAAACTTCTTTCGGCCAAATCGCTGTTTGTATTCGCGATGCCAGAAATATTTCGCAAAGCCTCTAGCGCTGATTTCGCAACGTTCATTTGCGCATTGTTTGTTGTCGTCAAATCTTGCGACGTCTGGTTTAACTCAGACGAAAGTTCAATATGGCGATCAACAACATCTTTCAATGAAACAGCTGTTGATCCTTGAAGTTCAAGCACATCTCCGAAGCGTTTAGCTAAATATAAGCACCCGACCGTTTCAATAACCACGAATGCCGCGTGCAATAAAACGATTCCAAAGCTAGCTTCATAATTAAAAATACTTTTCGGAAAAAGAAAAAAGAAAGCGATGTGATGAACTGCGGCCGTTGCAGCACCCGTTAAAACCGGCACCATAGAACCAGTTAAAGCCAGCAAAGCCAGCATTGCAAAAATATGAAAATGAAATTCAATCATTCCGCGTCCAAGATGAATCATGATGGCCGAAAATGAAATCAACGTAAATGCAGCTAAAACCAAAGTTGGCTTCTGCGTTTTACTTTGAAAGAAGCTAACTAACGGCCCCATTAATAGAAATGTCGACAGACCCAAAGCCACCGAGTATTCAGTTTTAAACCAGTAAGCCATAAAAGCAAATATGGGCAAATGAAGACCTAACAAAAGCAAAGCCAATTTAGAAATCTGTCTATTGTACTGAAGACGGTAGTCGTTCATTTTTTTCTCCGGGTTCTTTTTCATTATAATTAAGCCCAAATGGATTCAGCATGCGCTGATACTTTTCAGAAACTGGACAACCTTTTACAGCAAGAGTAGCAACCGTATGTCCCGCCTGAAGATCTGCAAATATTTCTAAATATTTTAATTTAGTATTCGGATTTATTTTTTCGTCTGCATAACCACCGGCATAAGCTACCGTGTGATCCTTTTGCGCGATAATAAAGAAGGGTACACCTTCCAATAGAACCTTCTCTTCGGTTTTGAGTTGCTCGATACTTTTTTGTACGACTTCATAACCCTTAGCACGTAAGATTTCAGCTTCTGGAAACGCACCCAACGTGACAACAACTTCCTGCGTGTCACTTAAAGGAGCCCGCGCGGAAAGTTCCTTTAATAGAAACTCAGAGCATCTACATTTAGGCGCAAAAATATGAATCATCGTCCATTTCTTCTGATCACTAATTAATGAAGAAATAGCGTTCGGCTGAATTTTATTTTCAAAAGCAAGTAGATGGCCAGCGTGAAGCAAGGAAACCCAGTAAATGGATAAACCTACCCATGCTATGGTTAAAGCCGTAATAAAAAATTTCTTATAAGGTGCCTTCACAGGTTACATATCGGGCCAATTGCATAAAAAATAAAGTATTTAATTTTCAATAACTGTATCAATATAGAACACCAATGATTGCCATGAATGCTGACCAGCACAAAATGACATTCCTTAATAGGATATCGAGGTAAAAATGACTCCAAAAAATAGCGACAGCAAACTTTATATCGTTATCACCTTTTTGATCGGAATTATTCTAACGCAATACTTGTTCAGCCCTTTTAAAGAAAAAGTATCGTTTCAAGCTGAAAAAGAAAATGAAGAAGAAACGCAGCAAACAGTCAAACGAACAAAAATGGCTCAAGAAGATCGCGGATGGAGAGTCTCCTATTTAACGAACAACAACCCGATGGCAGGTATCGGCATTCAAAATAACGATCTAATCCTTTACGAACTGATCGATGAAGCTAAGCAAAACCCTTCGAATCAGAAATTGGTCGCCAGACTCGAGCGCGTCTTTCAAACTTTACAGCGTTAATTAAACCTCGAACACAAACCAATCGCGCGGACCACGGTGACGCGGTCCCCAGACTCCGCGATCAACACGTTCGCCAACAGAAATAACCATTACGACAGTGTCACCCCAACCAAGATTTAAAATGCTTTTGACTCGGCTTTCATCAAAGCCTTCCATCGGACATGTATCAAAGCCTTGAGCCGCAATCGCTAACATAAAGTTTTCACAACCTAATGCCGCTGACTTAACGCAAGTCTCTGTGCGATCACGAAGCGACCAGGGCTTACGCGGTGTCGCCTTAAATAAACCCATCCCATTAAAAATGATCCACTTCAGTGGCGCCAATATTTGCATCCCGTACATAAATGGAATTAGTTTTCCGTAGTACTGCTGCATTTGTTTTTCTAAACCTTCAGGCTGTTTCGAATTTAAAATTTCTTGCGTCGTCTTTTTCCATAAATTAGGTTTTATCGACACGACCAATAACTCTTGCGCCGTTGCAGCAGCCCCTTGCCCCAAACACGCATCAACCATTTTCTTTTTTAAAGCGGGCGTTCGCACCCAATGAAATTGCCAAGTTTGCGCATTCGACGAATTCGGTGCCAACAAGGCTGCATCCAACGCTTTGTTCATGACCTGTTCGGGAACAGGCTTATCAGAGTACTTACGAACACTACGACGTTTTTGAACAGCCTCAAAAAATTCCATTTTATACCTTTTTGTTATTAGCGCCTGACCCCATAATCATCCTCGCTTTTCATCAGAAGGCAAAAAAAAAGGAAGACGAATCTTCCTTTTTAAAATCTTAATAATTTTTGTCAAAACCTAGCTATCAACAAAAGTCTTCAACTTATTCGAACGACTTGGGTGACGTAATTTACGTAACGCCTTAGCCTCGATCTGACGAATACGCTCACGGGTAACGTTGAAATCTTGGCCCACTTCTTCCAAAGTATGATCTGATTCTTCACCGATACCAAAACGCATACGAAGAACTTTCTCTTCACGTGGAGTCAGCGTAGACAACACACGACGAGTTTGCTCAGCTAAATTCAAGTTCACAATCGCTTCGGCGGGATTAATCACTTTTTTATCTTCGATAAAATCCCCTAAATGAGAATCTTCTTCTTCACCCACCGGAGTTTCTAAACTGATTGGCTCTTTCGCAATTTTCAAAACTTTACGGACTTTATCAACCGGCATATCCATCTTATCAGCGATCTCTTCAGGAGTCGCCTCGCGGCCAAGCTCTTGAATTAATAAACGCTGTGTACGAACTAACTTATTGATCGTTTCGATCATATGAACCGGAATACGAATCGTACGGGCCTGATCGGCAATCGCACGCGTGATCGCCTGACGAATCCACCAAGTCGCATACGTAGAAAATTTGTAACCACGACGGTATTCAAACTTATCAACGGCTTTCATCAAACCAATGTTACCTTCTTGAATTAGATCCAAGAATTGAAGACCACGGTTCGTGTACTTTTTCGCGATAGAAACAACTAGACGAAGATTGGCTTCAACTAATTCAGACTTAGCCGCATCGGCTTCGCGTTCACCCTTCCAAATAGCGGTGTAAGTTTCTTGCACCCATTTGAAATTCATTTGTGAATCGACGTGAACACGCTTTAAACGTTTTTCAGCCTCTTGAGCTTGTAGCGCGTAAGAACGGTAACGACCGAAAGATAAACCCGTATCACGAGTCATCTTCGTTAATTCTTTTTCATTCGTCTCGACCAGTTTCATGCGCTCCATTAAAGAGTTCACGTCTTTCGAGTACGTTTTTTCGATACCGTCTTTGATACGACGGCGTAGTGAACTCATACGGTTCACTAAGTTTTTAAATTTAATAACAACGCGGTTAATCGTTTTACGATTGAAATTGATCGATTCGAAATTCGCCATCAATTTTTCATTTAAAACTTTAACTTCTTCCATCACCTTCGTTTTTGCTGCCGGGTTGATGTTTTCATCACGCAATTGAACGAAATGCTTTTCAGTCGCATTTTGGTATTCAGTCACGATACCGATCAATTGGTGAATCTTTTCGATGTATTCTTTTTCATCGTATTGCGTGTCTTCGTCTTCTAAACCACGGAAAATCGCTTTTACTTTGATACGGCCTTGGCCTAAACGAATACCTAAATTGATAATTTCAAAAGTACCTAACGGAGACAACAACATCGAACGAACGATTTCGCGCTCGCCTTTTTCAATACGACGTGCAATTTCAACTTCGCCTTCGCGAGTTAATAATGAAACCGAACCCATTTTACGTAAGTAAAGACGGACAGGGTCACTACCCTTAGCGTCTTCAACACCTTTTGGTTCGTCTTCGTCTTCTTCTTCTTCATCTTTAGCGTCAGATAAAAATTCTTCTTTTTCGTCGGCTTTGGCGGCTTCAGAGTATTCGGTAATAACAACGCCATTGGCTTCTAGCGATTGCATGAACGCATCAAGCACCACAACTGAAACGACTTCAGGTGGTAAGCTTTCGTTGATTTCTTCGATTGTTACTTTGCCTTTTTCTAAAGACAACTTAACTAACTTTTGGATCTCTTCTTTGGCTAAGGCTTCTTGTTCGGGTATTGAAAGAATTTTTGAATCTTCTTTTGCATTTTGATTTTTCACAGACATTAAAACCCCATCGCATTTGAACGTAATAACAACTTGAGGCTGATTCTGCAGTAGTCAACCCCAAGACTTTAATTTAAAAACCGAACTTAGCTCTTCACGTTTTTATTCAGCGAAAGACGATTGCGTTGAATATCTTCAATCTCTTTCAGCATTTCTGGATTAACATTTTGTTTCAATGTTAAACCAATTTTTTTTGCCGCTGCTTTTAAAAACGTTTGCTGAATACGCTTGAAACAATCCTGAAGCATTTTGTTTTCTTTATCGGCGTCGAATTCACTTTGTGAACTGGGCGATGAATTTGAAAATAACAACTCAGGGCGATCCAAATTTTCTATCAGCAGACTGAGTAACCTATCAAATTTGTTCGGGTCTTGTCTATAAACTTGCTCTGCTTTTTCAAGGATGGATTTGATACCTAAATGATTGATTTGGCTTAAGATTTGCTGATTCACCATCACTTCAAAATTGGCACGACTCTTGAGTACCAACTGGAGTAATAATATTTCTGCGGGCTGCGCACCTGTAATCGAAAATAGCGGCTTTACAGGAGCTTCAATGGGTCTTTGCGGCTCGGATTCACTAGCCATTGGTTTAGCAAATTCACGAACGGCTGGCCTATTCTGCTGTGAAGTTAAAGCCGATCTAACCCAATCCATTGGCACATTCATGCGAGCTGACATCTCTTGCGCATATAGACTTTTCAATCGATTATCCGGAATCACATCAAAAATAGGTCTAGCTAGGTCGGTAATTTTCACTTTTTGCGAAGCCTCACCGCGGTAATCTGACATCCACATGTGCAAAACCGAGTTGAAAAGCTCAGGAGCAGAATTGATTTTTTTCTGCAAAGCTTCGACGCCAAACTTCATCACGAACTCGTCAGGGTCTTTGGCTTCGGTTAAAATTAATCCACGTGGGTACAAACCCGCTGCTAATAACAAAGGTAAACTTCTTTCAGCGGCGCGCTGGCCGGCTTCATCACCATCAAAAAGAACAACGACATTTGTTGTTATACGTTTGATGAGTTTAGCGTGTTCGGCGGTTAAAGCTGTCCCCATGCTGGCTGCGACATTACGGATACCGACCTGAAATAACGAAACCAGGTCCATATAGCCTTCGACGATGACCATGCTGTCTTCGGCACGAATGTATTTCGCCGTGTGCGCTAACCCGTAAAGAACTTTACTTTTATTGAACACTAAAGTCTCAGGAGAGTTTAAATATTTCGGCTCGCCCTGATCATGAATACGCCCGCCAAAAGCCAAAGTTTCGCCGGACGGAGATAAAATTGGAAACATTAAACGATCACGAAATAAATCGAAATGTCCGTTTCCTTCTTTGCGCGCTTTAATTAATTTCGCTTCTTCAGCTAATGCCGTCGAGAAATTTTGTTTCGCTAAATGATGAGCTAATAAATCCCATTCCATCGGCGCATAACCGATTTGAAATTCTTCGATCGTCTCTGGTTTTAGACGACGTTTAGAAATATAGGCCTTGATGGGGTGATCGCTGGAAGCGCGCTTCAGGGTTTCACGATAAAAATCATTCGCCACGCGATTGATTTTCGTCATTTGCTTTTTCTTATCTTGCGCCATCGCATAGTGATCGTTCTGATCACGCTCTTGCAACGGCATCGGGATAGAGGCGCGGTCGGCTAAATACTCGACCGCTTCCGGAAAATTCATGCCGTTATAATCTTTTAAAAACGAAAAAATATTGCCGCTTTTTTTACAGCCAAAGCAGTGATAAACCTGCTTCGATTCTGAAACAGAAAAAGATGCGGTTTTTTCGGCATGATCCGGAAACGGACAACGACCCATGTAGCCGTTACCGCTTTGTTTTAATTGAGTGTATTGCGAAATAATGTCGACGACATTATTGGCTTCTGACACTCGATCAACAAATTCGGGTGGAAATCGCAACAAGGCCTCCGGCTAAAAATTCAAGGAACTGATAAAAACTACTAATTTAATTTTGATTTAATGACTTCGCTCAGAATTTTTCCGTCAGCATTTCCAGCTGATTTCGCCTGCGCTTCTTTCATCACTGTGCCCATGTCTTTAATGGTTTTCGCACCAGTGGCTGCGATGATGTCAGTCACCATGGCTTCGATTTGCTCTTTAGTCATTTGCGAAGGCATGTAAGCTTCTAAAACTTTTAATTCAGCCGATTCTTGATCAACTAAATCCATACGGCCAGCTGTCGTGAATTGATCGATTGATTCTTTACGTTGTTTAACTAATTTTTTGATTACGGCAACGATGTCTTCAGGCGTGATCGGCTCAGGACGTGAATCGATTTCTTTATTCTTAATTGCAGAGTTTAAAAAACGAAGTGTATTTAATTTTACAGAGTCTTTAGCGATCATCGCAGATTTGATGTCAGCCATTATTTTTTCACGTAATTCCATGAACACTCCTTTAGAGTCGGTCTTGAATATTTTTTGAGAGATATAGAAACAGTCGTCACAAGATGTCGGTAGATGTAAAATCTTTTATATAATCTTCGGTTGAAACAGATTGAAAACCTTTTTCAACCGAAGAACGAACTAGTAGAGATTACTCTCCCCAGCTACGACGCACTTTTTTATTCGCACGCTTACGTGCAGCGATCGATTTCTTTTTACCCGATACGCTCGGTTTTTCGAAATGTTCACGCTTCTTAACTTCAGAAAGGATACCAGCTTTTTCGCAAGATTTTTTGAACTTACGGAATGCGCCTTCGAAACTTTCTCCATCACGAACTTTTACTAATGCCACGGCAATCACCTGCCTTCCCAGTGGACTAATGAGTGAAAATCAATTAAGCATGTATATCAAAGGAAGCTGTGGAAAACACCCATGAATAACCAAATTAACGCGCGTGATCAGAAAGATCTAGACTTTATGGAAATGGCCATAGACCTGGCTAAGACCAGCGAACAAAAGGGCGAAGTCCCGATCGGCGCCCTAATCGTCGACGAAGCAGGCAAAGTCATCGCAAAAGCCACAAATCTACGCGAAACCAACCTAACAGTCTTAGGTCATGCCGAATTAGTAGCCATCCACAGAGCCTGCAAAAAGCTAAAAAGCTGGCGCCTAACCAACTGCACATTATACGTCACCCTAGAACCCTGCCACATGTGCGCCGGCGCTTTAGTCCAATCTAGAATTAAAAGAGTGGTTTTCGGAGCCTTCGACCCCAAAGGCGGAGCTTTAGGAACCCTAAACAACTTAGCCGAAGACAAAAGATTGAACCATCAGTTCGAAGCTAAGGGCGGAATAAAACAAGAAGAATGCAGCCATTTACTAAAAACATTCTTCAAAAAAAAAAGGGCTTCGAAAAAAGCCCTTTAAAAAAGAAATAATTTTTAATCTCACCCTCATGGCTGTACTCAATCATGAGCCACCAACGAACCAATCCAAAACTAAACAGCACTGAAAAACTCGAGGCGGTATGTAAGAAGATCTAATTCTTAATATCCAACCGGTACCCAAAACTAGGAACCGCCGTAATCATTCCCGAGAACCCATCAATCTTCTTCTTCAAGTAATTGATTTGAGAATCCACATTTCGAGGAGTCACATCAAAATGCCCCCAGATCTCTGTCATAAATTGAGTTCTAGAAACTAAATTATTTTTGTTATCTAAAAGAAGCTTCAAAATTTCGAATTGCTTTGGGGTTAACGTGACTTCAACCTCATTCACGTAAACTTGGCGAGAATGTAAATTCATACGAAGGTTCGCCGCAACCAATTCGTTATTGTTATCTTTGCTATAATCTTTAAGTCTTTTTTGAACGCGTAAAAGCAATTCTTTAGGATGAAAAGGCTTTGCTAAGAAATCATCACCGCCGGCTTCTAATGTTTCAATGCGCTCATCCGAAGTAACTGCTCCTGAAACAAAAATGATCGGAATTTTTTTAATATCAGCCGTGTCTTTAATCGCTTTACAAAGTTCTACGCCGGTAACGAACGGCATTTTGTAATCCATTAGGATTAGATCTGGATTTAATCCCTTCACGTAATCTAATGCTTTTTCGGCCTGACAAATATAAGAACACTCAAAGTGAGGACTTAAGATTTCAGACATCAACTGGCAACTTTCTTCGAAATCATCAATGATGGCTATTTTTTGCATGTCACATTCCTTTATACTTAATTTGCTTAGTATCTAATATTTTCTTAATGGCTTCGCGTTTGTCACCCTGTATTTCGATCAGGCTTACGCCCGACTCGATTTTGAATGATCCACCGACGCCACATTTCGTTTTCAACTCTTTCAAAAGTTCTTTAACGAAAGTTTGATGATTCGGCAACTGGTCAAGGACTGTTACGACCTTGCCGCCACGCCCGTTTTTTTCTAAACGAAAAACGACCGTAAACTTTTTTGTGTCGACAAGCAATTGAGTTTGTTGATTTAGTTTATCTTTTTCAGCTTTTCCGGACAAGATTTCTTGATCTTTAGGATCGGTCGAATAGACCAGCACGCTATTTTTGTTATTAGTAGCAGAGGACGACAGACAAAATACCCTTTCGATAGCTTATAAAGCTATGGGGTATTAGTCGTCGAAGTGGCAGCTAAGTTTCCCATAGCGTTGTTTTCAGTTTGCTTTTCAGCGGAAAGACTATGCTTTGTGTAATCTTTACCATCGTAGCGAAATAACTGAGGCTCATTGCTCATGATAGTTATCATATTTATAGGACGTTTCCACAACAAAAATAAATTTTTCATCGTCGCATCCATGTAATTTGGCTGCAAATCTAAACCTTCATGAACATGTTGTAATAAAAGTTCGCCACGATTTTCAAAGTTCGCATCCTCTATCTTGATAATCGGCTGACCGAAGTTCGTCATTTGAAATAGCAACTGAGCCTTAATCGCCTTGAAATCGCGAGTGTCCACTTCAAATTTATTCGTTTCTTTATTCAACTTATAGACGAACATTTTATTCTTAACACAGAAGTCTTCTGTTAAAAATTCGTCAATGAAAGTGACATCGTTATAGATTTTTCTGATCTCGAAAATCTTATCCCGCCCCAGCCCTGTTTTTTTATCCCAATTTTTTTTCTCGCGCACATCATCACAATTTTCCCATTCGCGACCGAAGCAACCTTTATTCCAGCGTTCTTCGATATCACGAAATAATTCGATGCCGACCTTATACGGATTGTAACCACCCATTTGCATAAATGTCGTTCCGGAATGGTGGTCTGCGAAATCAATAATTTCAGAATCATTTAATATGTGACGTGTCATCATATGCGAATGCCAGTAAGAAGCCCATCCTTCGTTTAACGTCTTTGTCATACCCTGCGGCGCAAAGTAATAAGACTCGTCGCGAATGATTGTCAAAATGTCTTGTTGCCAGTCTTCTAACGGGGCGTAATGAATCAAAAAAGATAGAACGTCACGCACTGGGCCCGACGGAAACTTAGTCTGCTGCGCATTGCTGGTGATAATTTTTTGCTTCTCTTGCTCAACGTAAGATGGCGGATTGATATAGTTTTGCATGTAAGACTTTTCAACCTTGAACAAATGTGGGGATCTCTCCACATTTGGGGCTGATTGAGAAAATTTGGCCGGACCATTTAAAATGCTGTGTCGGTCGATTAGGTTTTCTAAGCTTAGGCACGAATCGATAAATCGTTCTACCGTGTCATACCCATGTCGATCGATATAACGACGAATGCGGGTCGCATGATTGGCCATTTCGTCCATCATCTTGCGGTTTGTTTTCGAAAACCAAACATTGTTCTTAAAAAAGTCACAGTGGCCATAGACGTGCGCCATCACCAATTTCTGATCCATCATCGAGTTACCTTCCATCAAATAGGCGTAACAAGGATCGGTGTTGATAACCATTTCGTAGATTTTTGAAAGACCGTACTCGTAAGATTTAGAAAGCTGTTCGTACTCCATCCCGAATTTCCAATGGGGATAGCGGACTGGAAAACCGCCGTAAGAGGCTATCTGGCTGATTTGGTCGTAATTAATAAGTTCAAACACGGTCTCGAAGCCGTCTAACCCACAGTCTTTCGCGATCTGGCAGATCTTCTTTCTTTCGGCTTCAAGTTCTAACGTTAAATTAGCCATGTGAACTCCTGGGTTCTGCTATTTACCTTTTCCTAAGAAATCTTTGATCGAATCTAAAATCTTATCGCGATTGTCAATTTGACTTAAGGTCACGCGTTGATCGTTTTCAAATTCTTTTTGCAAGTCCTTTAAGAACTGACCGCTTCCGTATTTACTTTCAACCTGTCCGTATGAAAAAACATTCACGTTCGGCAAGAAAAATTCTTTCAAAAGACTCATGCAAATACGCGTGTCTTCACCACTCCAGTTGTCGCCATCACTAAAATGAAATGGGTAAACGTTCCATTCATCAAATGGATAGTCTTTCTGAATAATTTGCTGACACAACTTATAGGCCGAACTGATCAGGGTTCCACCCGATTCGCTGGTTTTAAAAAATGTTTCTTCGTCAACTTCTTTGGCCGCCGCATCGTGAATGATGAATCTAGTTTCTAAACCTTTATAATGTTTTTTTAACCAAGTATTAATCCAGAAGGATTCTAAACGAACAATTTCTTTTTGCTCTTCACCCATTGAGCCCGATACATCCATCATATAGATGACAACGGCCTTCGTGTGCGGAGTTTGCGTTTTTTTAACGGTTCGGTATTGATAGTCGCGACGAATCGGAATGATCACCGGGTCATCCGGAGAATAAGTTCCCGACGAGATATACCGTGATAAAGCTTTTTTGTAAGTTTGTTTAAATTTACGAAGACCTTCCGGCCCAACCGGAGCGATACCCGAGTATCTATTTTTTTCGGCCATTAAATTTTTGCTGCCTTTAGGTAAAATTTTAGGAAGCTCTAATTGTTCACCCAAAATTTCGGCTAACTCTTCCATCGACACTTCGACTTCAAGCATGTGATCGCCCGGATTTTCACCGGCTTCACCTTGCCCACTGCCGGGTTGCCCTTGCTGAGGCTGACCGTCCGGATCGCCGCCTGCGCCCTGACCTACACCCTTTTCATCTTGCTTTGGACCGTACCGAAAAGTTGGTATATCAATTCGTGGCATCGAAATTTTAACAAATTCGCCTTCGCGTCGACCAATCAATTCCCCATTCGTGACGTACTTTTTGAAGTCCTCACGAACTTTACCTTTGATGATCGTTTTAAAACGGTTTTGATCTTCGCGTATAGCCATTATTTGTTTTTAACGTCTCCTCTGGCAAAGATGCTAGCTACGTAGTGCAACACATCGGTTGCTGAAATTTCATCGTAGCCAAAATCTTTAATTAATCTTGATTTCACGATATCAATTTTTTCTTGGGTATCTTTATCAGTTACCGAGCTAACCAAAGAAGTTAACTTAATACTGTCTTTCTGATCTTCAAATAATTTCAGCTCAAGAGCCTTATGCAAACGTTCGTTCATTTTGTAATTGAACTTTTTGCCATCTAACGACAAAGCCCCGATGTAATTCATAACTTCACGTCTAAAATCATCTTTGCGTGATTCAGGAATTTCGATCTTCTCTTCAATCGCGCGCATCAAACGCTCATCTGGTTCGTCATCGTATCCCGTGTACGGGTTACGAACTTTTTCTTTTTGCGTATAGGCTTTGACGTTATCGATATAATTTCCGCACAGACGTTGTAAGGCTCCTTCATCGGCACTGATCGCACGTTGCACTTCAGATTTAATGATCTCTTCATACTCTTGCTTAATAACGCTTAATAATTCTTTATACTCTTGCTTTAATTCTTCGTTTGAAATTAACGAGTGATGTTTCAAACCACTTTCTAGCTCATTCATCACCATGAACGGATTCACTGAACCCTTGTTCATCTGTTGAGCCATAACTAATGCATTTGATAACTTATCTTGAATATAACGTGGAGAAATTCCATCAAGTCCTTCACGCGTTGTTTCTTTACGAAGCTCTTTCACGTTGTCTTCTGTAAAATTCGCTAACGTCTTCCCGTTATAGAGCTTCAATTTTTGAAGACGCGTTAAGTTCGCTTTCTTCGGTTTTTCTAAACGGGTCAGAATCGCCCACATCGCGGCGACTTCGATCGTGTGCGGAGCAATTGAAATTCCACGCAAGCGTTGCGAGTTATAATCTTTTTTATAGATATTGATCTCTTGATTTAATCGCGTGATGTACGGGATATCGATTTTAACGGTACGATCACGTAAGGCCTCCATGAATTCATTATCTTGAAGTTTACGGTACTCGGGCTCGTTCGTATGACCAATGATGACTTCATCGATATACGTTTGTGCGAATTTTTTTGGTTTCACCATGTGCTCTTGTGACGCCCCTAAAAGATCGTACAAGAATGCCACGTCTAATTTTAAAACCTCGACGAACTCAATCATGCCGCGATTGGCGACGTTGAATTCACCATCGAAGTTAAAGGCGCGCGGGTCAGAATCAGATCCGTATTCGGCAATTTTACGGTAATTGATGTCACCTGTTAATTCTGTCGAGTCTTGATTTTTTTCATCTTTTGGTTGGAATGTTCCAATACCAATACGATCGGCTTCTGAAATGAACATACGCTTAACGCGAACGTGCGATAACACTTTCATTAAATCGCCGTTGTATTTATCCATTAAACCTTTAAAAATAAAACGTGACGGTGGACAAAGATCGCCGACAATTTTAACTCTGAAGTCCCCGTCTTGACCGCGATTGATTTCTTCACAAAATTGCGTGCGCATTTCTTCTGGAATTAATAATAAAGGCTCTTCATTCATTGGCGACGGAAACACTTTAACGTCTTTACCAAAAAGGCCGTCGGTCTTTCCGTGATCGTCTACCCATTCAAAAGTGAATAAGGCTCCGTTATCGGTTTTTGAATACGCCTCTAATCCTTTTTTTAATCGACGACAGATTGTCGATTTCGCCGAACCCACTGGGCCATGAAGTAGGATGACACGCTTTTCAGTTCCGTACCCTAAGGCCGCCGCTTTTAGAACGTTGACCAACTTCATCAACTGAACATCTAAGCCGAAGACTGCGTCTTTACCGTTATTTTCTTTATCATCAAAAAATTTGTAGCGAATAATTTGTTTTTTAAAATCGATGTACTCTTCGGTGCCCGACTCAACGATCATATCGAACATACGTTGATAAGCATTACGTGAAAGTTTGGGTTTGGATTTAACTAAGTCTAAATACTCTTGAAAAGTACCACTCCAGTGGGACACGACTGTGGAATGCCCTGTCTGCCATTTTTCGACCATGTTCTTAAAGTTGATAGCTGTCGACATCGAAACTCCTTCTAAACGTGAAAGACTTTGAAAAGATGCTCAATTTGGGATTCTGGTACTCTTAATTACCTATGATTATGCACTGGAGCAAAAAGGTTAGCGACTAGTAATTATTTTAGACTGATTTCTTTGTATTCTTCAGGTTTTTTCAGGACAAAGGTCTCGTTTTGAAGCGGTTCAAAAGGGACCTGAGACTTAAAAACCCAAATCATTTCAAACTGTTGGTTTTTGATCTCGATACGTTTTTTACCCTGATCTTCGTAAGCCCAAGTCACGGTCGTTGGCAAATTTGGAACCGCAGAACTGACGCATGAAACAGGACGACCGTTCGCATCTTTTACGCATTTTAAATCGGCTGATTCTGGGTTTTGCCCGTGAATGATTCTCCATAAAAGACGTGGATCAACATTTTGTTTAAAAACTGGGTATAATGTGCGCGCCGTAAATGGACCATCAACGTAACTTTTCGAAGTGTGTAACGCATACTGAATTTTTTGCGGCGCCATAACCACCGAAGCTATGCGATACCCAAAAAGTGCCGAAACTTCCATGCGAATGGCTTGATTCGGTAAAAGAATAATTTCAAGATTAGCCGTATGAGTTTCAGATTTTTTAATGTCTTTAGTTTGAATTTTAGTCTCGATAAGCAAAGGGACACTGCCACCCGTAGAGACTTGTTTGGGAGCTGAAGTACACCCCTGTAAAATGAAAACTAAAATAAGTAATTTTTCTTTTATTGTCACTTAATGCTTATTAAAGATACGATGAGCAAAAAAGGCAACAATGAAATTACGTCATTTTATTTTATTTTTAATCGCAGGCTTCGTCTTGATTCTAAGCGACCTAACTGGTGGTTCGCTACTGGCGTTATTTGCGTGGCTACAAATTTATAATTTAATAGCGCAAAAAGAATTTAATCGTAAAACACAAACGTGGGCTGGGCTCTTATTTTTAGTTTCACTTCCGTTCGTTTTCTTCTGGGGCAGCATTCACTCATTTTTATTTGTCTATTTGGCCGAGAAACAATTTTTATTCTCGGTGATGGCCTTATTTATCGACTATTGCCTATGTTTGATCGCAACTATTTATTTTATTTTTGCTTTTGAAGTGGCCGCAACCGCCGAATTTAAAGTGATTCGCTCGCTGAAGTTAGGCTTTGACGCGATCAAAACGAAAAAGGCTACTTACTTTAAGTTAAGTAGCCTTTTTTTAATATTTAGTTTGGTACCGTGGCTTCATGCCGATTGGAAAATCGTGTTTGCCGTTATGGCGACACAACTTTTTTTACATCGCCATCAATTGAAGCAGGTCTACGGTTCTGGTCTTTAGTGTCTGATTCAAGCCGCGTTAATTTTGTTTGGATATCTCGCTTACGATCTTGATCGACTTCAAGTTCGTTCGCTTTTTTAAATAATGCTTTTGCTTTATCTAACTTTTGAACTTTTTCGTATGTGTCACCCAAATGCTCTGCAATGATTCCAACCGTCGGCTGCAACTCGTAGGCTTTTTCTAAATGAGTTAACGCTTCTTTGTAGTTGCCGCGCTTGTATAAAATCCAACCTAAAGTATCTAATATAAATCCGTCATTTTTCTCTTTCGAAACCGCCGATCGTGCTAATTTCTCAGCGCGATCTAATTGTTCGTTCATTTCAGCTAAAGAAAATGCGATGTAATTCATGGCTTGTGCATGATCGGGTTCGATCTCTAAAGCTTTCTCCATACTTTTTATCATGCTGGCCTTTTTTTTCATTTTGTCGTACAAAGTGCCTTCATAAAAATAAGCTTGTGCATTTTTAGGAAAAGTTTTTTGTGCAAGTTGAATAACTGCAATGGACTTGTCGAACTGTTTAGCTTCTTCAAATAGTTGTGCTTTTAAAAGATATGTTTGAATGTTGGTTACTTTGTTTTCAGAGACTTCACTAATCACCTTTAAACCGCGCTCTGAATTACCTAACATTTTTGAAAGGTAAGCTGCGTGGGTGCGCGATTCTTCGAAATAAGTACTGTCTTTGCCGACTAGCATGTATTGATCAAACGCTTTTTGAAACATTCTTTTTTCTTCGTACACGGCCGAAAGATAGAATCGCACTTTGTCTGATTCCGGAGCTAAAATAAGAATTTCATTTAGTTTTTCAATTGCAACATCGAACGCTTTTTTATCAATCAAGATCAAAGCCATTTTTAATTTGATCTGAATTTGATCGTCAGCACTAGTATCTAAAACTTCTAATTGCTCATACGCTTTGTCGTAGTCGCCCTTTTCGATGTAGTACTGTGATAACACTTCGGCTAACTTTGCAAACGGTCCTTTTTGTTTCTGCAAGTCCGCATAGAACTGGATGGCCTTTTCTTGTCCCCTATCTTTTTGGATTATTTGACCCAACATCGAAACCGCATCAAAAAATTCAGGCTTTGCTGCGATACTTTTTTTGAGTTCTTGTTCAACCTTTGCTGTATTTAATTTTTCACTTTGCTCGAGGTAAACACGCGCTAAGTAATAATGAGCTAAATAGCTTGATGAGTTTTTCTGATTGGCAACGACGTTAAACTGCTCAAGTGCTTTTTTATAATTTTTTTGTTCAGAATAGACGGCACCCAAATACAGACGTACTTCATGATCGTTTGCATCTTTCTTCAAAAGACCTTCGTAAATTGTAACCGCTTTATCATAGCCTTTAGTCGAGCTATACAACCCCGCTAACAATAACGACAAATCACGTCGACTAGAAATCGAATTTGCTTTTTCAGCCCAGTACAAAGAGTCGCGGGCTTGGCCTTTTCGATAATATTCGATAGAAAGTTTTTGCATTAAAACTGAACTTTGAGGATCGTACACTAAAGCTGATTTTAAATTCTCGATCGATTCGGCAGAACGTCCCGCTAAAGAATCTAAATCGGCTTTCATAAACAAAAAATCTGCTTCTGCTTGATTATGAGCTGTATCAATAACAGGAGTTTCACCATCAAAAGATTTTGGTAACTGCATCGATGCCGGAGCTCGATTGCGGTCGTTCATTGCCGAGTCAAAATAGCGTGGGCCATGCGTTGCGCATCCTAATAAACCGATAAAAAACAATGATGCCATCAACCGAATTTTCGTCTTCATTTGAGCTCCCTATGCGGTTCTCATCGGGTGTTTTGCATGAAGAGCTCGAGTCCAATTTTGACGAAAACATTATCAATTAGCCCAAAACTAGACCTTTAAAAACGTATCTTTAGGAAAATTAATAATTACACTTTCATAATTTTAACTAATCGTAACTATATGATTTAACTTATGATAACAAATACTTGTTAAGTACCTATTAAATAAAACTAGTTTAAAGTCTATGTAATGCTGCGGAAATTAACCCCATCCTGTTTTCAAGTTGTCGAGTTACTTGACAAGGAGTGGCGGCAGGTCTAACTTGCCCCCAGAATAAGAGGGCGCAAAAGCTTATGTTTTAGGCTAAAGCAGAAAGCATTTTAACCAGTTACATGGAGGCCATAGTGATGAATCAAATGGACAGTTTAAGCGTTAAACCAAGCGCAAAAGTTAAAATTATCAAGCGTTACCAAAACAGAAAATTGTATGACACTCAACAGAGTTGCTATGTTACTTTAGATGACATCGCAAAAATGATCCGTGCTAACGAAGAAGTTATGGTGATCGACAACAAATCAAAAAATGACATTACTGCAGCGACTTTAACTCAGATCATTTTTGAATCTGAAAAGAAAGCTTCTCAGTACGCGCCATTATTCACGTTACGTGAAATCATCCAAAACGCGAACGGAAGCATCTCTAGCTACCTAGCAAAATTAGGTGCGTTCCCGATTGATTACATGACGAAACAAGCCGCTGTGAACGTTAACATCGACCGCGTTTCAACTGACGATTTAAAACAAAACTTAGAAAATCGCGTAGCTTCAGCTGCACGATTAAATACGGATTCAACGTCAAAAGCAGTCGCCGAAAAAGCAACTGTATTACCTGGCCAAAACCAAGAAGACGAAACTCCGAATTTACCACTTCCAAACAACAATCAAAATTTCAATCAGTAGTTTTCTACTAAGAAATTTAGAAATTGAAAAAAGCCTTCTGCAAAGAAGGCTTTTTTTTGCTTAATTTGTTAATTTTTAATTATTCTAATTAACGAAGCGTTCGAACTAACTGAAAGCGCTTTTCGCCACCATTGATTGTAATATTCAAATCTGACATCTTTTCAGATGAGTTCATCGAACCATCTAAGCCCGTTAAATTAAAAGTCTGCTGACCCGGGTTAAGCGGAATACGAACAACTTGGAATGTTCGTGGGAAAATCGACCACTGGCGCAGGTCTGCGCGCTCTGAGACGACCATTGCTAGCCACATTAAATTACCTGCTAGCTTATCTTTTTGCCTAACTTGATCAGCTACAATTTCTTTTGCCGCACGGGCTGCGATACGACGGGCTACTAACGATCCGTAATCGGCGTTCAGTGTTTCGATCGCGGCTTTTTCAACGCTGTACACGGGCTCTGTGGTGAATGATTTTACGACGTTTCTATTTCCGTCTAAAAGATCAGCGCGTATAAATTGTGTTTGGCTTGAAACCGGAACTAAATGTGGGAATAAATGATTTTCGGGTCGTGGCTGCTTTCTTGGCCCCCACCCTTGTGAATAAATAAGAATTAATTCTGACTTGTTTGATTCTTTTGCGGCTTTTATTTCGTCCGTTGTTGCACCTAATTTTTTAGCGAATTCGTTGAATTCGTCTGTGCGACGGGCTTTCCAGCATGTGCGCAAAGCATCTAAACCCACTTTGCGATAAAATGGGTCGATGGCGTAAGCGTCTTTGAAATCGATGCAGGCATCATCATATTTTTTGCTAGCTTCCCAAATCAAGCCTGACAAATATTTAGAAAATGAATTCAGTTCGAAACTGCGTTTATCTTCGCCCTTAAGTTTAACGAATTTTTGATTCATTTTACGAACTTCAACTAAAGCGTCATCGTAACGGCCTAACTGAAGAAAATTTAAAGCTTGTTCTACATTTAAGAATAGCAATTCGAAAGTATCGCCCTTGTACTGAATCATTTCTTCATTCAGTAAAGTGGCCCCGACAACGCGACTTGCAGAGTGATAATCTGCTTGGCCCCCTACTTTTTCGGCTTTATCAAAAACTTGATTACTTTTTTTATAGTCACCACAAATTTGTAGTGCAGCGGCGTAGTCCATTAAATGAACTAATTGATCGCCATCTTCTTTGTTGGCCATTTCTTCTAATAGCTTTAACGAGCCTTCGCAGTTGCCAGCGGCTAACATATCTCTAGCCGGAGATACGCGACCTTGATAGGTCGCACATCCTGAAACCAACAACGCTGTTAGAAGAAAAATAATTTTCACTTATCTGGCCTTATCTGGTCTAAGACCAAGTTACAAACCAATTGATTTTTTCTTGAACGTTTTACGAATTTGTTTGTTGTTCGTCCAAGTGATGATGTTCGTTTTTAAGTTCGTCATGTTTAACGTTAATTTGTAATAAACTGATTTATCTTTTCCAACTTCTTGGACGATTGAATCTAAACGACCGTTGATGATGAAATCAGCGCCGATTTGTCCGCCTGGCCCTTTTTTTGTTTCAGCCGAAGTTGAGCCATTATTTTGGTAATCATATTCATTCGAAACGTCTTCGCGCGCTTGCTTATCAACGAAAGAAACTTGGCCTGAATTTGTTAATTCAACGCGAACCATGTCCATGATGCTTTCAGTGTCGATGTGTTCAGATGTTTTATTTTGTAAGTTTGTCACCATAACGACCGGTGGTCTTTTGGCATTCGCGATTGTTGGGTGCTTCACCAAAGAATCTACCATCGCTTTCACAACAACTTGCATATCTGTTTCAGACCATTGGTCATTCATTAAATTTGTACGGTCTACATCATCATATTCACCTTTAACGAAAGCCTTAGGGCCACATGCAGATAAACCTAACATCGAAACAACGGCTGCTAACAAAACTAATTTCATAAAAACTCCTTTAGAACCCCGATACTAGCACCTTCAAAAACGGTTTCAAGCCCAGAACGAAATCCGAACTTTGTGCCGGAGTGTGGCTTTTCAAATGAAACCAATACTTAATGGGCTGCGCCCTAATTTGCTGAGGTGCAAGAGATGTCACAAATCCACAACAGTCGTTTTGCCTTTGATTTATTAAAAACCAAGTTTAACCCTGATGCCGAAGAGTTTTGGCTCTTAACGTTGAACTCATCATTAACTTTAACTGGAACGCTACTCATTGCAAAAGGTACTTTAAATTACTGTTCGGTCCACCCGCGCGATTTATTTCGCGAATGCCTAAGGGCCAATGCCTTTGCTTTTATAATGGCACACAACCATCCCAGCTTAGACGTACAACCTTCAGATGAAGATATCAAATTAACGAATCGATTTTTAAAAATAGCCAAGCTTTTAGAGATACCCATGTTAGACCATCTGGTTTTCACCGACACAGCCTATTATAGTTTTAAAGAAAATAATTTACTCAGCCGGAAATGAATCCGTTGAATCCGGAATCTGACTGGGTTGACGAATCGGAGTTACGCTTAGAACCTTCAATTCAGGAGACAGGATGACATGATAGCCATCTTTGCGCGCGTTTTCAATGTACTGACGGGCAAATTCTTTTTTCTCGGTCTCTTCTTGGCGCTTTAAGCTTTCTAACGTTTGCGGTTCCGCAACAGGCGTTTCATTTTTCAACTGGCTGTTTTTCCAAATTTGCTGATCGGCCGGAATATCTTCAGGTCTTATTTCTGGCTTTATTTCTTTCTTAACGATAACCGGACGATTTAACTGCATTCGAATAGCCGCTTGTGAACTGACTTGGTCACGCATGATTTGGGTCGCC
>JACMQO010000132.1 GCA_014376935.1 Bdellovibrio sp. | reverse complement strand
TCAGTGCTTTGTTGCAGGATCAAAACTTATATAGTTTAGATACGATTAATTACGAATCAAAGCAGGCGGCACGAATTAAAGCCGTTCGGCTTCTATTAGAATCGATTAATTCGATCGAGAATCAAAATCCGACAATGCGGAGCTGTAAAAATTTATTTTAGCAGAATGTCTTTTAGATAAAAGTCGCACGAATCACCCCGCGGACCGAGTTGGCGACAAAAATCGTTGCTTGCTTCAAGTCGCTTGCGGTCAGCGTTTTTTCGTAAACGGATTTTCGACCAAGGCTTGGCAGATCGATTTTCTGAGTTTGAAAAATAAATCGGCGGTAAACGCCATTAATGCAGCCACTTTCTAGATTGGGAGTGTAAACAGCATCGTGATCTGGCGAATAAATAAAAATGTTGAATCGACTGGTTTCTGTCACTTCGTTGTTGGTATTCATGGATATAATATCGTCAATTTTATCATGCTTTTGACTTAGTAATTGTGTCCAATAGCTACGATCTTCCCACTTATAATTTCCGGCCCCAATCCCAGCTTTTTGTGTAGCCATGGTAGTTAGTTGTAATCGTATTGGATTATTTAACATCGCATCTAATTTTTCAGTTTGAACATGGTAATCAAGCGTGGCTTCATTAAAAATTAAGCGTACCTTTTGCGGCTTTAGAAAATTTTTAATGAGTTTCTCTTCTACTTGATCATAAATTCTTAAAATTGAATTTAAATCTGTTTTTAAACCTAAAATTTGATAGGTCTCAAAAGTTCTTTCGGCATGTAGGTCTTTAAGAAAGAAACCAGTCGAATCCAGACGTAAAGTATCTAAAATATTACTTGTACTGAACATTTAAACGCCCGGCTTTGTTAATTAGCTCTTCAAATTCTTTTTCTGGATTTGAATCGTAAACAATTCCGCATCCGGCAAAGTAATAATAAGCCTCTTCTGTTTGAACGAAGGTTCTGATCGCAATATTCAATTTAAAGTCATTCTTTTGCCAAAAACCGATGCCACCTGTGTAAATAGAGCGTGCCGTGGGTTCAAGTTCGCTGATCGCAATTAAACTTTCTTTTTTAGGGCAGCCCGAAATCGATCCACCGGGCATCATCTTTTCTAAAATAAACGGCATATTTTTTTCAGTTTGAATCGTTACTTCTGAATAAGTGTGTTGGATGTAGTTTAAATTCATCACTTGTCGGTGCTTTGTGACTTGAGCCGATGATTTTGTTTCTAAAGAATTTAAATCGTTTCTTAGTAAATCAACGATCATTGACAGCTCGGCCTGTTCTTTGGCGCTTTTTAAAAGATCGGTATCAGAGTTTTCATTTTTTGAAATACTACCTTTAATAGGTTCGGTTTTTAGTGTTAAACCTTTTTTTTCTAGAAACAATTCAGGAGAAAAGCTAATCACGCTGTGATTTGCAAAAGGCAAGAATGCTTTGTAGTTTCCGGTGTAGTTGGCTTGATGATTTAAAAAGAAATCGAACGGATTTGTTTTTAACAAAGCTTTAAATGCATATGTCAGGTTCACTTGGTAAAAGCGCCCGGCCGCAATCATTTCTTTAATTTGAATTACTTTTTCTAAAAATTCATTTTTTGTGACTAGTAACTGAAAAGGGGCAGACGAAGAAGTATTTACTTTTTGCTTTAAAGCAATTTCAGTCAAAGAAAGTATTTCGAATGTTTTTAAAATAAAAACAGAAGCTTTGTTGTTTTCGTAAAGTCTTGTCTGATGCTTTGTTGGTTCGAAATTGTAGGCATCGAAATTGACCTGAACGACTTTCATTTCGTCGGCAAATTCTTTTTCAATCCGATTTAGAAAATCAGTGGCCGAAATCGAGTCAGGGCATAAGTGCAGAACGTAGTCGGTCGAATAAATATAAGTTTCATTTTCAAAAAAACAAATCACTGGCAACATACTAGATCCAATCTTTTATATGGTGCTGAAGTCGTGCAGAATTTTCGGTTAAGAAAGATTCAGGATGAAATTGTACAGCCATCCATTTCTTTTCTTGGTGCTGTATCCACATGGGTAGGTCATCGCTTTCTGCCAATATGTCAAATTGCTTTAGTCCCGAACATTTTAAAGAGTGGTATCTGGCGACCTTTAAATTATTTAGGTTACTACCGCTTATTAAATTAGAAGTTTTTCCGTGGAGGGGGGGTGAATAACTTTCCACTTGTCCACCCGCAGAGATTGTCATCAGCTGCATTCCCAAACACACGCCGAAAATCGGTTTTTCGGGCGAAACTTTATTAAGCCAAGTTAAAATATGCGGATAATCTTGTGGGTGTTTAGGGCCCGGTGAAAGCACAACTAAATCAAACTGGCTAAAATTTTGTTCTGAAACTTCGCGATGATTAATGATGGTAACTTCATCCGCAAAATCAAACAGCCAATGCCGAAGATTAAATGTAAATGAATCATCGTGATCTATAAGAATGACTTTTAAATTGTCTTTCATGCGGTTTAATTTCCTGAAAGACTTGAAGATGTCATGGGTTTAAGGGTAACGCTAGCACCGCGACAGAATAATTAAACCCACTCGACAAAAGCTTAAAGAACTAGCTAAGTGCAATGACGTAGCTTATTAATAATTGAGTAAACCATATGCCTACATTTAACTTGTCGAAATAGTTAGTTTTTTTAAAAACAAATCCTTTTGAACTCATGAGCCCCCTCATTCAATTGTGGTTATTAAGCCATCTTTTTAAGACGGTTTTTTAAAGTCCCGATGTAAAATAATTTACACAAAAACTATATATGTAGATAATATGTAAATGTGTCTGAAATCAAGGGGAAGAAAAAATAAAAAATGAAAACTAGATGTTGGATTAGCAAAATACATAAAACCTCTATCAGATCATCGATTTTCACACATTGGTTTGTGTGATTGGTGATCTATTGTCATAATTAAACACTATGTCAGTTACAATAACTAGAAATCCAAATTTAAGTGTGTCTACCCCTGCGGAAAAAACAGAAAATGAAGTCGCCAAAAAATTTGGCGACAGTTGGTGGACGGGTTTAGCCCCGCAAAATTGTCCGGGCTTCAATCGCGAAAAAAATTATCTACAAGCCTTGCCGCTTTTAAATTTAGATATTTGTACGCGGCAAGACGTCTTAGATTATTTTGATAACGAATGGACATTAACTGAACTTCTGTTTCAAAGTTTAAAGACTGAAGAAATTTATGTTCGCCCTCCGTACCATCAGTTACGTCATCCTCTCATTTTTTATTACGGGCATACATGCGTTCTATTTATCAATAAACTGCGTTTGGCTGGGCTGATTGAAAAGCCGATTGATCTGTACTTAGAAAAAGTACTAGAGATCGGCGTTGATGAAATGAGCTGGGATGATATGTCTAAAAACGAAATGCTTTGGCCTTCGGTTCAAGACGTCCATGCTTACAGAAAAAAATGTTACGATGTTATTCGCCATTTAATCTTAAACCATCCCGATATTGAAAACAAAAATCGTGTTAAAAGCGATTCGGCACTATGGTCGCTATGGATGTCTTTAGAGCATGAAAAAATTCATTTTGAAACGTCATCCGTTTTAATTCGTGAATTACCAATTCAGTATGTTGAGACACCAAAATACTGGGCTCCGTTACATCCAAGCTACGCGAAAATTAGAAATTTATTTCCGGTCGCTAACGTTGATTACAAAGAAAACACGTGGGTTAAATATCCAGAAAAAACCGTGATACTTGGAAAGGCCGACAATGAGAAATCATTCGGTTGGGATAATGAATACGGTCATCGCGAAGTCTCGTTAGCCGCGTTTCAGTCTTCACAAACCCAGGTTACGAATGGTGAATTCTATGAATTCGTTAAATCCGGAGACTATAGCAAAGACGAATTTTGGGAGCCCGAAGGATTGCAATGGCGAAAGTTTCGGAATACCCGCCGTCCGACATTCTGGTCAGCGAGTGGACCCGAAGGTCTTCATGAATATCAATTAAGAACTATTTTCGAAATGATCGATATGCCCTGGGATTGGCCCGTTGAAGTGAATCATCACGAAGCAAAAGCCTACTGCGCCTGGAAGCAAAAAAAGGATCAATCCGAACTTCATTATCGTTTGTTAACTGAAGGTGAACACGTCGCGATTCGCGATGGTATGAAGGGTGATCCGGTTTTACAAATTCAATCATTTTCAAAAATTAAAAATTTTGATTTTGAAGACATCAATTTTAATTTTGTGTGGTCATCGGCTAGCCCGGCTGACAGCAAAGTATTTGGTAACGTTTGGCATTTATTAGAAGATCAATTTAATCCTTTAGAAAATTTTCGCACGCACAAACTGTACGACGATTTTTCAACGCCTTGTTATGATGGCAAGCACTACATGATTTTGGGCGGATCGTTTATAAGCTGTGGCCATGAAGCTAGTCGCTGGGCGCGCTTTCATTTTAGACCCCACTTTTATCAGCATTCGGGTTTTAGAATGGCAGTCACGTTAGATGGATCATTTGATAATAATTCATTTAAATTTAACCGTTCAAATGAATACGTTCATCAAAAACGAGCCAGCGTATTAGATCAAATAGCCGAAAAGCCAGACTGGTTTAAAAATGTTGATCAGCCTTTAGAACCAAGCCAGCAAAACTTAAAAGGATTGTTTCAAGAGACTGAGTCCAAAATTTTGGACTTTTACAAGAATTACGAACAAATGAAACCGTCGGGTACGGCACACGATCCGGCAAAAAATTTCGTGCGAGACGATTTTGCGGTTCCGTACCAACCCGCAAAAAATTTTCCGCGTCATCCGCAAAATTTTTCAGATCAGTTAAAGCTTGTTTTTGATGAATTAGCTCCGCAAGTTCAATTGCCGGGTCATCCGGGTTATGCGGCTTACGTTTCAGGTTCGGCGAACGTTTATAGTAATTTGGCGCAAATGATTTCGCAGACGATTAATCCTTATACGGGTCACTATATGATGGCCCCTGGATTTGTGACTTTAGAAGCAGAAGCGGTGAATTGGTTCTTAAATTTATTTCAATTTCCTGAAAAAACGTCGATTGGCTACTTTACAAGCGGTGGTAGTCAGGCGAATTTAGCTGCGCTTTCGATGGCAAGAAAAAACAAACTGAAAGGTTTTTACGATCTATCAAAAGCACGTGTTTATGCTTCATCGCAGGCGCATCACTGCGTCGGAAAAGCGTTAGATTTTTTAGGATTTCCGCCAGAAGCTTTGCAAAAAGTTGCGGTCAACGCAAATTTGCAAATGGAAACGTCTGATTTAGAATCGAAGATCAAAGCAGATTTAGCTGCGGGACTGAAACCGTTTGCGATCGTGGCGACCGCAGGTTCAACAAATACCGGCGCCATTGATCCATTAGATCAAGTGGCGCAGATTGCGAAAGAAAATGATCTTTGGTTTCATGTGGATGGGGCTTACGGGGCTTTATTTATGCTAACCAAAAAGGGCAAAACGATTCTTAAGGGAATCGAGCAAGCCGATTCTTTAGTGTTTGATCCGCACAAAGCACTATGTCTTCCGTACGGAACGGGTGGTCTACTTCTACGTGATATTAAAAACATCCATTACGACTATTTAAGTTCGTCCAGTTATATGCCCCCATCACCCGAAGCTGAAGAGACCGGAATTAAAATTGATTACGCTGACCTTAGCATCGAGCTTTCACGCGACTGGCGTGGTTTCCGTGTTTGGCTTCCTATCAAAACTTTAGGTATCGAGCCATTTATTTTAAATTTGGAAGAAAAATTTAAACTGACAGAGTGGCTTCAAAAAGAAATCGCGCAAATAAAAGGTTTGAAAGTATTTACGGATGCGCAGTTAACGATTATTTCTTTTATCGCCGAAGGAAAAGATTTAGAAGACTCAAGTCATAAGACACAAAAACTTTTAGAATTGATTAATAATGACAACACATTGTTTTTATCAAGTTGTACCATTGCGGGGCAAAAAGTTATTCGTATAAGTCTACTGGGGCATCGCTTGCACTTTGATCGTTTACAGCTTTTCGTCGATAAACTGAAAAAATTTGTGAATCTATGAATTTAAAAGAGTACAAAGAATTATTTTTTAGATCAGAAAAATTACATTTAAATAACGCGGGTTTGTCTCCGATCATGAAACCCGCTCAAGAGGAAATCAACTTTTGGGCAAAGCGTTTTTTTGAAGAAGGATATTATTCTGATCACGACTACATGGCCCGCGTCGATTGGACGCGCCAACAAATATCAAAGCTTGTCGATTGCGGAAAAGACGAAATCGCATTCTTTCAAAGCTGCGCCGGTGGTATCAGTCAGTTCGCGTTTGGAATTGATTTAAAAAAAGACGACGAAATTATTTTGTTCGATCAAGAGTACTCTTCAAATCTATACCCGTGGCAACAAGCTTGTAAACGGGCCGAAGCGCAACTTGTGGTTGTGGATTTAGATGTTGTAAAGTTAGTAACCGCAGAAATGTTGATTGCTAAAATCACAAAAAAAACGAAAGTCATTGCCGTTTCAGCTGTTCAGTACCAAATGGGAGCGATGATCGATTTAGAAAAAGTTTCAGCGGCCTGCCAGCAGAACGGTATTTTGTTATTTGTCGATGCGATGCAGTCTTTAGGGATGCACACGCTGTCTTTTAAGAAATTAAAAATAGACGGATTGGTTTGCGGTAGTCACAAATGGTTGAATGGCCCAGTTGGCGTTGCCTTTTTAGTTTTAAAAAAAGAATTAATTCAAAAAATACAACCATTGTCGATTGGTTCCGGCACTTATGGAACATGCGACGATCCAAGTGATTTCTCCTGCGAACCTAAAGTAGACGCATCAAAGTTTGAAGCCGGATCAAAACAAGTTTTAGAAATTTGTGCCTTAGGTCGATCGATCGAAGTCACGATGCAAATCGGTGTGGATTCATTAAGAGCCGAAGCTTTTAGTTTGGCCGAGCATCTTCGGTACGAAATTAAAAGACTCAATTTCAAAGTTTTTGCTTACGCTGAACAGCCGAATCAATTCGTGAATTTTTCAACTGAAAAAGGAAATAAAGAACTACAAAAGTTTCTTTTTAATCACGGTGTGCATGTGCCGTTACGCGGGCCTGGTATGCGGGTCACCCCGCACGCATTCAATACGGCCGAAGACATTGATAAATTTATCACTATCCTGCGGTCGTTTTAATTACATCTCGGCTTCGGAATCGTTTGATTTCAAGCCTTTTTTCTTCATCTTCTCAACCAACGTTGTGCGATTAAGGCGAAGTAAAATGGCTGCTTGGTTTTTATTCCACCCCGTTTTTTCTAAAGCTTTCATAATCAACGCATTTTCAAATTGATCAACGGCTGAATTAAAATCTAAACCGGCTTCGGGTATTTGAATTGTTCCGGTTTCAGCGTAACTAGCGACACTTGATCGGTATTTTGGTGGCAGGTCGTTCAGTTCAACTGTGCCTTGTCCTTTTAAAATACTTAAGCGTTCAATCAAGTTTTCTAATTCGCGAATATTTCCGGGCCATGCGTAATGACTTAAGCAATTCAAAGATTCTTGGGTGAAGCCCGTTAAAACACGAGTTTTATTTTTATTAAATTGATTCATGAAGTGATTTAATAAAATCGGAATATCTGTTTTACGTTCACGCAGTGCGGGCAACTGAATCGGAATGACGTTTAAACGATAAAATAGATCTTCACGGAAGCGGCCATTTAAAACTGCTTTTTCTAAATCTAAATTTGTAGCGGCAATAACGCGCACGTTGACTTGAACTGACTTTGTAGATCCGACAGGTTCAAAAGCGCGTTCTTGCAATGCCCGTAAAATTTTAACTTGTAGATTTGGCTCAAGGTCACCAATTTCATCTAAAAATAGAGTGCCTTCATCGGCCATTTCAAAACGACCGATACGATTGGCGATAGCTCCGGTAAAAGAGCCCCTCACATGGCCAAATAGTTCACTTTCTAAAAGTTCAGACGGAATCGCGCCGCAGTTGATGGCAATAAAAGGATTTTTAGCACGTGGAGAGTTGTAATGAATCGCACGCGCGATCAATTCTTTGCCGGTTCCAGATTCACCAGTAATTAAAACCGTTGAATCAGTGTGGGCCACGCGCTCAACCAATGATAAGCACTGTTTAAGGCCATCACTTTCGCCGATGATTTGTTCGAACTGATACTTGGTGCCTAGTTCATTACGAAGTTGGCGGTTTTCTTGCTCTAAACTTTTAATGGCTAATGCTTTATCCACAAGACTCATTAACTCTTCCACATTAAATGGCTTAGTTAAAAAGTGAAAAGCGCCTTTTTGCGTCGCCAGAACTGCTGAATCGATAGTTGCAAAGCCGGTTAAGACGATCACTTGCGTGTTTGGTGAATTCGCTTTTAATTCGGCCATGAAATCTAAACCGTTACCGTCAGGTAAGTTCATATCGATGATCGCTAAATCAAATGTGCGTTCAGGTGATAGAAATGTTCGGGCTTCGTCGATACGCTGCGCGGTCACAACTTGAAAACTTTTTCGATCAAGCAAACGAAACAACGCCGTTCTTAGCGTCGACTCATCATCTAAGATTAGGACTCTTGGTGATTTCATGAACCTTCCTTCCGTGGTGGGTTCTTTTTATTTATATAATTAAGAGTAATTCAAATTTTGACGTACGTGTCAAAAAATCTGCATCAACCGTCATTTTCAGGACTTAGGATCGAGATGTTTAATAACGGGGTAAAAGGATTGAAAATTGGATCCATTCTTTCGCAGGCTCGCTTATAAATAGCTGAAACCCTTGATCTGTCAGATTCTTTTCGACCGCTAAAAGGTTAAGATCTTTCGTTTTCAGCTCGTTTTCGAAAGGGCCTAAATTACTGGCTAAGCTTAAATAGATGTTTGATTGGTCTTGGGTAATTTTAACCTCGACTAGACTAATGAAGTTTTGTTTACCCAGGCGCCTTTCCTTCGATTTTTGAATAAAGAATAAAAGGATTAATTGGATCGCGTCCTGAAATAAAGTCTTCGATAGTTTGTAAATTGTTTTTTCAGCGGGTGGTAAAAAAGATGTTTTTATTTTTTCCATCTTAAACTGTAAATCGACCTGAGTTAAAACATCTTGAGTCAGTTGTGATAGATCAACATCTTCTAAAACCAACTGTTGATTCGTGCGCGAAAAAATCAACAAATCTTCGATGATTTTTTTCATACGTAAACCAGTTTCATGCATCAGATTCAAATCACTCATTAGCGAATGTTGCGCCGGCAACTCCATTTTCATAATCTGAATGTAAGATAAAATTCCACCAAGTGGGTTATTCAGTTCGTGCGCGATGGAACTTGAAATCAGGCCTAATTCCTCAAGCCTTGCAAATTGACTTAATTTTTTTTCATATAAGTTTTGCTCTGTCGAATCTTCGTAAACGTGAACCCAATAGCGGTTATCTTCTTGTTCCATTAAATTAAGTGGTTGCGAATGCACGTTAAAGAACGAGTTATTATTTTGAATTTCAAACTTTGTTCCTAAATGGCAATTAAGGCATTTTGAATCGCGATTAAACAGCATTTCATAACAGTGTTTCGCATCTGGATTTGCAGAACTTGTACGAGCCGCTTTATTAGCTTGAATGACAAGATAGTTCTGATCCAAAACGATAATCGGATTTTTTGAAGAGTGAAAGGCCAAGTCAAAAAAGTTTTCGTTCCTTTGCAGCGCTTGTAAGTTATTAATTCGCGATAAATTAATCTGTAAAGTTTCACTCATTTTTTTAAAAAGATGAATGTCGTTTCGTTTAAATGGCTTTTTATCCCCTTTGAAGAAATATAAAAAATAAATTAACCCCTTTAGGGTGATTTCGGTTTTTAGCAATGTCGAATCAAATTGATCATCAACATCTTTTTCAAAGGCGATGCTTGAAGCTTGGTCGACAATTTTAAACCACGTCACTTTGTTGTAAGATGTTAAAAGTGTATTTAGTTTTTCTTCGGCGGTATCAAAAGATTTAATTTCAGAAATTGTATATAAGGTTTTACGTAAGAATTCGACACGTGAGTTGACTTCAAAAACTTTACGTCGGCTTTCGATTAAATTTTTTGTCTTGTCATTAATTTTAGTTTCAAGCTCTTCCTTGATGACTTCGTAAACCGAGTTCAGTTCGCTGGATAAATTCATGTACGTCAAATTTTGCTCGGCTAATTTGATCGAATCCCATAAAATAAAAAAATCTTCTGAAGTTAAGTCTGAAGACTTTTTGACTAAATCGGGATTCATACTGTTGATCCAACTAGTTGCGGCGGCGTCGTTTTGATCACCAAAAGTTAGAATGACTTTTTTAACTTGTTTTTGAGAGCGTGCCTGAAACAAATCATCTAAACTCGTTAATTTTTTCAGCGAAGCGAAGTCGACTAATAGGATCTCAGTGCTTAAGTTCTTAAAATTAAAATTTTCGGGTTTAATATGAAGGGGCTCAAAAACATTCCATTTTTCATGGATTGATTTATCTTCGCAAAGCAAAGCTAAATTCGTTTTAACTGGATTCGTATTTGTTGTTACAGTTTGCATGCCGCAATCAGCTCGCCATGATGGCGAACGCGAAAGTGGGGTTGATCTTTCGGATCGGTGGGAAACACCGAGCGTTCTTCTCCGAATTCAAAATAACAAGCGATGGCGCCAATTTTAACCGCATCAAAAATCTCTGACGAAAGCGAATTTCCAACACAAAGAAGTTCATGGTTTTTTAAATTATTTTTTTTAATAATATCTAAAAAAGCATCTTCTTTTCTTTTTTTATCCAAACTGTTTACGACGTAAATATGTTCAAAATAAGGTTCGATACCTAATGATTTAGCTTTTGATCGTTGCGCAGACTCGGTTCCCGCCGTAACGATGTACAGTTTGTATTTGTCTTTAAGCTCTTTAATATTTTCGATTGCGCCAGGTAAAAGTGGTAATGTGTCTGGAAGCTGCGGTTCGTAGAAAGCGGCGATAGCTGCGGGAACGGCCGCAACAGTTTGTTGATTGCCAAATTCGTCAGCTAATATTCTGAAAACTTCTTTGTGTGACATCGTCTGGATCATTTGCAAACGACGCTCTTGGCACTCTGCCAAAGTCAGTCTAAGGCCGTTGTTGATTAAAATTTGAAACGCATGCGCAGAGGCTTTGGGGACTAAGATCCCCGTCGTGTCTAGAAGAGTGTCATCAAGGTCAAAGGCTATAGCTTTTATCATCTAAAATAGTGTGCCGCTAAAGTCACAATTTGCCTAGACATAAAAAAAAACCTACTGACTGTCAGCAGCGCTGTGGCTAAAATCAAAGCATGATAATGACAGCATTAATTTTAGCAGGCGGCCAAGGCACTCGTATGAAAAGTCCTTTGCCAAAAGTATTACATCCCGTAGCGGGTCGTCCGATGATCGTTCGCGCGATCGAAGGCTGCCTTCAAGCCGGCGTTAAAAACATTCGCGTGGTCGTAGGTCACGGACAGAATTTAGTAAAAACAGTTTTAGAGCCTTACGCCATCAAAGCGTATGTGCAAGAACAGCAGTTAGGAACAGCCGACGCAGTTAAAGCGGCCGACTTAGAAAGTTTAGACGGCCACATTTTAATCATGAACGGCGATCACCCTTTGATCACCACCGCCGACATCAAAAGTTTTTTCGCCGAATTTACCGCAAAAAATTTAGATCTAGCTGTCTTCACGGTTGAATTAGAACAGCCGGGAGAGTTCGGACGCATCGTTCGAAAAGATAATAAGTTATCTTCTATCGTTGAAGCCAAAGAAGCTTCGGCAGAAATCTTAAAGACCAAAGAAATTAATACGGGCATCTACATCGCAAAGGCTGAGGTTTTACAAAAACTAATCCCTTTAGTAAAAAACGAAAATTCAAAAAAAGAGTTTTACTTAACTGATATAATTACTCTTGCGGCCGAATTTAAATACAATGTCGACGCGATTTTAAGTCAAAATTCGGATATCGCTCATGGTGTAAATAACCAAATTGAACTAGCAAATGCCAGTCAAAAAGTTTACATGCAAAATGCAGAAAAACTGATGAATAACGGCGTAATCTTTATTGATCCTAAAACATGTTACATTGATGACACCGTTGTGATTGGCTCGGGTGCCATTGTTTATCCGGGTGTTTTCATTCGTGGAAAAACAGCGATTGGTGGCTTTACCGTTTTAGAACCTAATTGTTTCATTGTCGATTCAATCATTGCTGATGGTGTTCAAATCAAAGCAGGCAGTTACATTGAAAAAACGGTCATTGAATCGCAAGCTTCGGTAGGCCCTTACGCCCGCCTAAGACCCGACACAACAATCGGTAAAGCGGCCCATGTGGGTAATTTTGTTGAAATGAAGAAAGTTAAATTCGGAGCCAAATCAAAAGCCGGTCACCTGACTTATTTAGGCGATGCTGAGATTGGCGAAGATGTAAATATCGGATGCGGTACAATTACGTGTAATTACGCTGCCGATAAAAATAAATATAAAACAATTATTGGCGACCGTGTATTTGTCGGCAGTGATACGCAGTTAGTTGCGCCCGTGACAGTTGGAAATGATGCGATCATCGCTTCTGGAACAACGGTCACTAAAGACGTTCCTGAAGGTTCTTTAGCTTTAGCACGTACGCCTCAAGTGAATAAAGAAGGCTACGCAAAAAAGTTCAAGAAAACAGAATCAGGGCATTAAAATTTTAAATTAAGAGGTCAGTTATGTGTGGAATCGTAGGTTACTTAGGTTTTCAAGATCCTAAAAAAATTATTGTCGATGGTTTAAAAAAATTAGAATACCGTGGTTACGATAGCGCAGGTATAGCAGTTATGAACGATGGTAAAATTAAAACCGTTCGCGCTGAAGGTAAAATTAAATTTTTAGAAGACAAATTAGGTCAAGAACATTTTAACGGTCATTTAGGCATTGGTCATACACGCTGGGCCACACATGGCGCTCCGTCAGAGCGTAATGCACATCCGCACCGTGTTGGTGATATCAGTCTTGTGCATAACGGGATCATCGAAAATTATTTAGAAATTAAAAAAGGGTTGCTGGCTCGTGGCGCCATTATTAAATCAGACACAGATTCTGAGTTAGTCGCGCATTTAGTGAATGAAGAAATTTTAAGAACAAATAATTTATTTGAGGCTGTTCAAAAGACTTTAAGCAAATTAGTCGGCGCTTTCTCGATCGTCGTGATTTGGGAAAAATCTCCGGATGAATTAGTTGCGTTTAAAGACGGTCCACCTTTAATCGTGGGTCTTGGTGAAAAAGAAAACTTTATCGTCAGCGACGTGCAAGCGGCTTTGCAGTACACCAAGAATTTTGTTTATCTTGAAGACCGCGAAATTGTTCATATTAAAAATAAAGAAGTTCGTTATTTCTCTGCGGACGGAAAGCCAATTGAAAAAAAGGTGAATCATCTAGATTGGACGACGGAATTGACTGAAAAAATGGGATTTAAGCACTACATGCTTAAAGAAATTTATGAACAACCGCGTGCCGTAGCCGCAGCGATAGGTCCCCATTTAAATCCGGAAACGCATGAAGTTGAAATTAAAAATTTGGGTTTCAAAAAAACGTCGAAAGAAGTTTTTAGTGGCATCGATCAAATTTTATTTGTGGCGTGTGGAACAAGTTATTACGCAGCGATGGTTGGTAAGTATTTAATCGAGCAAAATGCGCGTATTCCAGTTGAAGTCGATATCGCCAGCGAATTTAGATACCGTAAACCAATTATCAAAAAGAATACGCTTGTGATCACAATTTCACAAAGTGGTGAAACGGCAGATACTTTGGCGGCAATCCGATTGGCCAAAGAGCACGGCGCGATCACGTTAAGTATCACGAACGTTCAAAAGTCATCGATCGACCGCGAAGCTGACGGGCATTTGTACATGAGTTCGGGCGTCGAAGTTGGTGTGGCTAGTACTAAAGCTTTCACAAGCACGTTGGCGTTGTTAAACGTTTTAGCCTTAGAAATCGCAAAGGCGCGATCAGTCCTTTCTAAAGAAGACGAAATCGAAGGTGTTAAAAACCTATTAGCGGTTCCAAGCCAATTAGAGGCCGTTTTATCTTTTGATAAATACTTCTCTGAAGCGGCCCAAAAGTTAAAAGACTTCAAAGGATTCTTGTATTTAGGTCGTGGCGTGAATTACCCCATCGCCTTAGAAGGTGCTTTGAAATTAAAAGAATTAGCGTACCTTCATGCTGAAGGTTATGCGGCCGGAGAAATGAAGCATGGTCCGTTAGCGTTGATTGATTCACGCATGGCGATTGTGGTTGTGGCTCCGACGGATGATTTGATCGAAAAAACAGTCAGTAATCTTCAAGAAGCTAAAGCCCGCGGTGGAAAAATCATTTCGATCGGTACCGGTGAAAATGAAGCCTTGAAATCAATGAGTGAATACTATTTGTCATTGCCATCGGCTAGCTGGATGACAAACCCGTTGATCGCGACTGTTCCGCTTCAATTGATGGCTTATCACTTAGCTGACAATTTGGGGTTGGATGTCGATCAGCCTAGAAATCTTGCGAAGTCGGTGACCGTCGAGTAAAGGCGGCATTCAAGACTTCGGTGTACCCGAACACGCAGTCTACGAAATCAACGGTCTCGTCACCACGGGCTTGTCCGAACGTTAAGCCCTGGTAATATTTTTCTTGGGCTAACAACGGTAAAATCTTTTTAAATTTCGACCAGCGGTTTGAGTCGTGGTTTAGGTCTTTGGCCAAACCGCGTGCGTCCTTGATATGGGCCCAGCCAATATTATAAGCTGCCAGGGCTTGAGCCCAACGTTCATACGTTGATAGATGCTTAGGTGTTTTTTTGTAAAGATACTTTAAATAGTAAGCTCCACCTTCAATGCTTTGCTCTGGATCGCTGCGGTCTTCGATGCCTAAGTGCTCGGCCGTGCTGGTGGTGATTTGCATCAGCCCACGAACGCCGGTGTAGCTTCTAGCTTCGTTATCCCACTTCGACTCTTGGTAGGCGACAGCGGCTAATAAAGTCCAAGGGATTTGATTCTTGTTCGCGTATTTAACGAATAGATCCTGCCACTGTGGCAAGGCTTCCTGGACATCTTTCTCAAAACGCTTGTTTGCAAACTTCGACATATTGAAGTTGTTTGTTTCGTAGGGGTCCCAGAATTTTCTAATTTGATTTTGGCGAACTAGATTTTGAAACCAAAACTGCACAAGGCGGTTCAGCTCTTTTAAATCGTGCCGAGTCACCCAAGCCACGGGCTCTGCTTTTTTAGTTGTCCAAGTGATATTTAAGCTTGGCGCAATCATAACAGCTTTTTTGGCGACGCGCGAATCAACGACGTAACAAAAACCATCTTGCTTGAGAGCTAATTTATTTAAGTGCACCGCGGGTAAAGTTGTTGGTGTCCAGTGCAGGTTACGAAAAAGTGGATTGAATTCTTGGTTAGACGCCAGGTACATGTACTGGTTTGGTATATACAGATCTTTGGCATGCTCAATGTCGCTAGAGCAGACCACAGACAATTTTAAATCATCGTAGGCTAAGCTGTAGTCATCTTGAAAGTTGGTCGTCTTAATCGGCATGCGCGTAAAAACTAAATCTGTTTTATTTAAACTTAAAAGCGTTTCAGCCTGGTTAATCGTTTTGAAAGAAATGAAATTAATTTTTAATGAATACGTTTTCGCAAACTGATTCATCAGATCTTTTTCTAAACTTTTCGTGACTAGATTTTCTTGAAGAGCCACTGTTAATGGACCACGATACGTCATCGAATCTGCATCAGCAGGAGTCGAAAAAAAACTGTGGCAGCCATTTATAAATAATAAAAATAGCAGAGAAAAGTATGCCGATAAAATGAACACTCGTGTCTTCGTTTTCATTGGGATGTTCTGTCTATTATAGACCTACGACTAGGTCACACAATTTTCGTCACCAATGTGAAAAATCTACGTAGCCCCTGAGAACACTCTTATTGAGTTTGAAAAACAACCTAATGTTTCTAAACAGTTAATATCGATGCTCTGTGCAAAAAATTCTTTTCTGGACTTTCGTCATAGCTAAACAAGCACCCGACGTATGGCTATTTTAACATAAAAATTCTTTCAAGTTATTCATTCTGCCTTATGCTGAAATTATCTGATTACAAATTAAGTAATTAAATTTATTAGGAGAATCCATGAGTAAAAAGTTATTAATGGTTGGAATGGCATCGGCATTGGCCGTCACGGCTTGTGTTTCGACAATGAAAAATACCGAACGAACGGCGGCTTCAGAAGCTCGTAGTATTTCTAGTACAGGACCAAATCCATTAAGCATTAATGAAATTTTAGCAAGCTCATCTTCAGGTAAATTGGGTTTAGCAAATGCTAGATTAATTACGGATAACGATGAAGCCTTCAATACGAAATTAGCGATCGTGCAAAACGCGAAAGATAATTTGTATTTAACTTATTACATCTACGCGAATGATTACTCTTCATCATTGTTCAACGCTGCTTTAATCAAAAAAGCTAGATCAGGTACGAAGATCAAAATCATGGTCGATTTAACGACGAATTACAGCCGTATGGATTTATTCCGTATGCTTGAGTACGCCGGTGGCGGAAACATTGAAGTTAGATTCTATAATAAGCCATCACGCGGAATTCAAAAAATTGCGCTATACGCAGTTGTTGGTTGTTCTCCGGCGAACTTAAAATCAGCGAACAAGTCAGCGTGTGATAACGAGAAAAAACAAAAAGTAGCCATGATCGAACAAGGTGCCGCAGCCGGAAATCAAGATGCCATGCGTGCCATTGGTTTATCTCGTGTATTCCTTTCTGCATTCTACGGAAAGTCTAAAAATGCGGCCATTGCTTCCGTTGTCGGCGGACAAGGGATTGACGTTGCTTATGCGAAAAATTTACTTGAGCAAAGCAAAGCGCAAAAATCAAACATTTCAGGTTTAGTAAAATCTGGAAATAGATACCGTATGACGGGCAGTATTTCTGACGGTTTAGCAGCAAGTAATTTCAATAAAGCCTTAGGTGATTTAGTCGGAGAAGACATTAACTTCGCAACAGGCGTATTGCCATTAAATGAAATCAATAAAGATCCGCAATTGAAAAAAGATTTCGATCATTGGACAGACTATACTCACCAAAAATTGATTCTTGGTGATATGGGTGGCGGAAAATTTAATTTCGAAACGGGTGGTCGTAATATTGAAGATTCATACCATCTTAAAACGACCTACTTAAAAGACTTAAAAGGCGAACAAAAATATCTATTTAAAGATACTGATTTCTACGGTGAAGTCAGTTCTGGTGGCGACGCCATCGCCAAAGCATTTTTACAAAATTGGAATTTCTCAGAAATGGTTGCGACTAGTTCTGAAATGGATTCTTTAGCTCCGTTTGATGCGCAGTTAGCGTTACGAGGTTGTGATTCGAGTGCTCCAACATTTAATCAATGTGCGATGCAGATTCTGTCAAACCCGGATGCACTTAAAGCCAAAGCAGTAGAACGTGTTAAAGCTGAAGTTGCCAACATGGAACAAAAATCAGCTGTATTTATGAATAAGTATTTAACGCCTTCGATGAAGTTAGCGGCTAGCACGAAATTCTCTATTCGTGGTAACGGTCAGTCAGACGCGATCAGTGCCAATGACCTTAGAAATTCAACGATCACGTTCATTGAAAACTTACATTACAATAAAGACGCACAAAACCCAGTTCGCACTTACGGAACAGCAAGTGGTAACGAAGCTCAAGACGGGCGCTACATTTCTGATCTTTGGTTAAAAGGTTTAGAAAATGCATGTGCGTCTGAAAAGCCACAGCAAATTATCCTTCATACAGCTTACTTAATGCCCGCTTCGAATATGGTCCGCGTATTAGGTAAAATGTTAGATGGAACTTGGGACTGCCGTAACGTTCAAATTAAAATCATCACGAACTCTTTTGAAACGACAGATCTAAACGTTATTAATATTTTAGCGCAAAGCCAAATGCAGGCGATTTTCCAAAGAAACGCCAGCAGCACATCTTTAGGAAAAGCTAGTTTACATTATTACGAATACGTAAGACCGCAAGGGCAAGGTCAATCACTTCACACGAAACTGTCTGTTTTGGGTGACGATATGATTGTTGGTTCGGCGAATGCTGACGTACGTAGTTACTACATGGACGCCAATACAGGTGTGTATGTCCATAATGCACCAGAATTAACTGCAGACTATGCAAGATACATTAATGGCTTAGTTCAAGACGGAACGATCGTTGATAAAACATCTACTTTTGGATCAGTCGTTAACGGTAAAATGGTTTTCACTAACTACCGAGTAACGGTTCAAAAATTGACTGAAGCCGTTGTTGATTACTGGATTGGACGTAGTTCAATTGCGCAAAAAGAATCAATCGATAAAGCGATGGTTAAGTACGGAAAAAACAAAGCGATGGCTGTTAAGTTTACAGATTCGTTAGCCAACGAAATTTACGCAGCAACAAACACAATTATGAATCCTCCAACAGATATGGATTCAGTTCGTGTCGCCAGCAGCGCGATTGATAAATGTGTGAAAGATACAAAAGCTGACGCGAACGTGATGAAACAAATCAAGCGCGATATTCGTGATAATGATGACTACAGCTCAATGGATCCAAACAGAGCTGTTACTTTAATTCTTAATAACCACTGCGAAGATTCATTGAAGCAAGAAAAAGTGCAGTCAGTTGATCCCGGCTTCAACTTGAAATTCGGGATGTTCTAATTTTTTTAAATATAGTTCATTCGTAAGTAGACTTAAAATGATTTGAACTTGTAAGACCGGCTGTAAAGTCGGTCTTTTTTTTTGCCCTCGCTTCACTTGCGCGCGAAACTGCGTCGGGTGGGGAACGCTTGAATTGGCTTCGACCGGGATGTTGACCGTTGGTATGATGCGTTGGCCGCGCTATGCCGACGGTTGATATCGTGTTTGAGGCGTTGTCGATCATTTGATCGACGGATTTTGAACGCAAATTAATTTTTAGATTTGATCGACTGTGTTTGTTTTCCAGCTGTCTAAAGCTAGGCGGGCTCTTTCGATTTGTTTTTGTTTTTTTTCTTTTTTATCGCGAATATTTTCTGGCCATGGTGGGATCAATGCGAAGTTGATGTTTGTTGGTTGGAAGTTTTTTTCGCGGAATGGGTCTGTGATGGCTTCTAAAAGTGAACCGAATGCTGAATCACGTGGTGGTGGAGCAAAGGGTTGGTCTTTTACTTTTTGGTTGATGAATTGAGCCACTAATAAGCCGATGCATGTTGATTCGAAGTAGCCTTCAACGCCCGTGATTTGGCCGGCGAAGAATAACCAGGGGTCGTTCTTGCTACTTAAATCTTTATTCAAACGTTTTGGTGAATTGATATATAAATTTCTGTGAATACTTCCTAGTTTTAAAAACTCTGCGTTTTCTAATCCGGGAATCATTCTGAAAATTCTTATTTGTTCGCCGTAGGCCATGCGGGTTTGAAAGCCCACGATGTTGTAGGCCGTGGCTTCTTTGTTATCTTGGCGTAATTGCACGGCTGCAAAAGGGTAGCGACCTGTTTTTGGATTTGTTAAGCCTACGGGTTTCATCGGACCAAAGCGTAAAGTTTGCGGGCCGCGATCAACCATCACTTCAATCGGCATGCAACCTTCGAAAAATTCGGTGGTTTCAAAATGTTTCGGTTCAATTTTTCTGGCGTTTTTTATTTCTTCGATGAAGTTATTGTACTGTTCTTTATCTAGTGGGCAGTTGTAGTAGTCAGGCGTGCCTTTGTCGTAACGATCGGCTTTCCATGCGATATCTGTATTAATTGATTCGGCATCGACGATCGGTGCGATGGCGTCGAAGAAATAAAGAAAATCATCGCCGAAATGTTTTTGTAAACTAAGTGCTAAAGGCTCGTCCGTTAAAGGGCCCGTGGCGATGACGGCCGGGCGTGGAACGTCGTCTAACGATTGCACGACTTCGTTTTTAATTTCTATTTTGGGATGGGCTTTAACTAGCGCAGTTACCTTTTCGGCGAAGACTTCGCGGTCGATGCCTAACGCTTGTCCTGCGGGAACGGCGCAGTCTTTAGCGGCTTTTAAAATATATGAATTTAATTTCTCTGCTTCCCACTTAAGCTGTCCAGTGGCCGAAACTTCTGACAAGCTGCCGAAAGAATTCGAACACACAAGCTCTGCAAAATTCGTGGTTTTATGAGCCGGAGTTTGTTTAACAGATCTCATTTCGTATAGGACGACATCAAAGCCCATATTGGCAAGTTGTAAGGCACATTCGCTGCCAGCAAGGCCCGCACCGACGACAGATATTTTTTGTAGGTTTAATGACATGGACTGGGTTTAGACTTTTCATTCGAAAAAAGCAACGGTTTGTGCTATTTCTAAAAACGGAATATGTCTGAAAACGATTTTAAAACCAGATTCAATACAGGTGCAGAGGTTTTACAAAAACTTCTAGAAGGTAAGGCGGGTCCGGTGTCGGATCAGTACCTACGTTGGAAGCTTTGGCTGAACTGGAAAGACATTGTAGGGCCCACCGTATCGCAGCACTCAGAGCCGATCTCGTACCGTAATGGCTTACTGTGGTTGTGCGTCGACAATGCGGTCTGGATGCAGCAAATGGGTTTTATGACTGAAACCATCAAAAAAACGATTAATGAAAAATTCAAACAGGGTTTCGTGCGCGAAATTCGCTACACGACCGATCGTCGCCAAGTGCCTTCTGCTGAAGACGATCAATTTCGCGATAACGTAAAAAAGTTTTTAAAATAAAACTAATTCTAGGTTAATGTATTTGCGGGTTGTACCGGATTTTTCTTAGCTAGGCTGAAAGACAATTTCAACATATCCCAGTCAGCTTTATATTTTTTCGGAATTAGTTCTGCGATCGCTTCGGCTGACAAACCTTTGCCTTGGTTCAAACTTGTTTGACCTTCAGGTAACCCAATCACAATTTGAAACGCCGGAAATCCAAAAGGCACTAACTGAATCCACTTTCTGTTTGTGTTGGTAGGAATAGCTTCAAATAGCTCATCCGCTTTCCAGCTGGCGTGAATAGAATCGTGGAAGTCTTTCATAAAATGCGTTAAGCCCATTTCAACGTAGGATTCACCCGAAATTTTTTCGTACAGATCAGCCGTGGCTAAATTTTTTGGACGAACTGGATCTAATAAGACGATAAGGCCCGAGCTTTTTGCTACCCGTGCGGCCTCGGTTAGAATTTTTTTAACATCATTGATCGAATTCATGTGATGAGCGCCGTCCATAAAACTGACAATATCTAACGAGTTCGAAGGAATAGCCTCTAGACTCATAACGTCTGATTTGATGTAAGTTAATTTATTTTCTAAATTTTCTTTTCGTGCATTTGAAGCGGCCACTTCTAACATAGGCTCTGACAAATCAACGCCGGTCACTTCGCCGCAGTTTCCATAGCTGGCTAATAAACGAGTAAAATGGCCTGGTCCACAACAAAGATCTATGGCTTTTTTTGACTCCTGGAACGAAAGCCCTTTGGTATCTGTTAAGCGAGCTATCATATCGAGCACTAATACATAAGGAAGAATCATGATCGTGTTGATGGCTTGGTTATACTCTTCAACATGCTGTAATTGATCAGTCAGGGCCGACGGTTCAGGCGTTCGCGGAAGCTTTGATTTAGAAAATAAATTCATGATCACCAGTTGGACATATTTAAGTTGTTTCAAAATGTGACGTTTCATAAATTCCTCCGCTTTGTAATGACAGGATAGTGAATTTTCATGAGTTTTATGACTCACTTATTTTGGTCGATAAATTAAAAATTCTTACTCAATTCAGATACTTAAGTTTTTAATCGGGGGGCCGATAGGTTAACTATGAAGTTGCAAATTGAACCATGGTCTGAAATTTTAGAAAAAATTGAATCACTAGTGATTCAAGGTCAACATGGCGAAGCGAAACAGTTCTTTGAGGGAGTAAATTTAAAGCAAATTCCAAAAGTTCAGTTAGCGCCGTTTGCAGAATTGGCTTGTCGAATGAGCGAACCGATCATGGCATTAAAATTATTGAACGATGTCGTGTGTCCTGAAAACCGATTTGCGCTATCTGCTACGGATAAAGAAAAATTTATTTACGCGACGGCATTAGCTAATTTAGGAGCCGTTCACGAAGCCATCGAAATGTTTAGTACAATAGATCATCGCAATGAACCAGAAGTACTATTGCGAAAAGCGATGGCTTACTTTCGGGATTGGAACTATACCGCCGCCGTGCCGCTATTAGAAGATTATTTAAAGCAGTCTAATCTGGCGCCGTATCGTCAATTAATTGGTAAAGTGAATTTAGCAGCGGCTTTCGTTATTGAAAATCGTTTCGACGAATCGCAGCAGCTTTTAAACAAAATAAAACAGGTTTGCGAAGAAAATAGCTATCTATTACTTTTAGGTAATACTTTTGAACTACAAGGGCAAATTCAATTCTTTCAAAAAGATTTCGATCAAGCAGAACTTCTATTAGATCAGTCGATGCGCATATTGAAGAATCAAGGCGGAGAATTTTTTCTTTTTGCCGAAAAATGGAAGCTTATAAATCGATTATTTCAAAACAATAATGAAAAAAATTTAAACGCTTTAGTTCAATTTCGATTCAAAGCGAAAAGTCTGAATGAATTTGAAACCGTACGTGATTGTGATTTGTTCGAATCTGTTTTGACCCAGAATGGGGACTTGTTTCGCAAAGTGATAATGGGAACTCCATCTGAGCATTACCGCCGAAGAGCACGTCAATTGTTCGGCAAAATTATGACTGCGCAAGGTAACTTTACTTTAGAGTTGGGCTCTGAGCAGCCGACTGAAAATCATTTTAGCTTTAATCCCTACGAAGTTCAAAATAATCAACAGGGCTTATATACAAAACCTCAGCTGTTGGCTTTATTTGAAGCTTTGATGGTTGATTTCTATAAACCAAGTTACATTGGGTTGTTATTTCAGCGCATTTACAAAAATGAAAAATTTAGTGCATATACATCACCGCAAAGAGTTTTAAGTTTGATGAAAAGACTAAATCAGTGGTTCGCTGAGAAAAAAGTACCACTGCAAGTTAAGTTTAAAAAAAGCGAGTTCCAGATTATCGCGATCGATTCGGCGTGCGTTAGAATTTTTCTTCAAAGAACAAAACCATTATCAAAAGAGCAAGGACAATTATTTTCTTTAAAGCAGCACTTCAAAGATCGCACATTTTCAGCGATGGCCGTTTCAGAAAAAATGGATATATCGAAATCATCAGCTCAGAATTTAATTTTACAGGCCATTGAAAATGGTTATATCAAAAAAATGGGAACGGGTCGTTCGACAACGTACTCGATCATTTCAAAAAGTAGAAAAAAGGTGGCCGCGTGAAATTAAAAATTGACATTCAACGTCATCCCGTTCGTTACAGCTTTTTGATCCTATTTGGTTTTGCCTTGTTGATGGCCTTTCAGAATTGCAATCGAACGGCGTTTTTTTCAACGACGGTGGCCGGTGGTTTATTCGGAAATTACAATAATGGGGCCGGGTATGGCGGTAAGCCGTCACAAGATTACGCTCGATTTACACCTGGTTTTAAATGTGAAAATAGAGAATCGGCCGTTGCAAATATTTTATCAGCCGAAAATACATTGACCATCACCGAAAACAAAAAAGATATTTGCGGTGCGGTTCAACAGACCCTAGATGCAGGACAAATTGATGTATCGATCTATCAAGACGAAATTATTGGATACCAAGAGGGTATTTTTGAAGGTGTGCCTTCGGTTCCGACTACGATACCGGCCAATTTGGTCGAAGTATGGTGTCGTGATACGAACGACCAATCGGGAATTGAGACCATAACTCATTTCGACCATCTATCTAGCTTGGCCGTGAACCGTATTTATTTTGCTTCAGCTGACGCCACTGGAACTTTAACAAACAAAGTGGTTAAAGACTTCTCGGTTGCTCGAGTCGTATCGAAATCGAAAGTAACTATCAGCGATGGATCTGGTTTTGACTTAAATGTTTACCGCGACCAACCGGCTCCGCTTAAGCCAGGTCTATTTGTCGGTCAACTGAATGCGACGATGAACGGCATCAAGTATGAGCGAAAAACATATTGCCGATTTGGCGGTAGCCTTGATGCTAAAGTTTGGCCAGTCAAACAAATCGTCGATCTGAACGTTTCGGCATTTAAGCAGACGGTGGATTTAAACTATTTTTCATACTCGTCGTTGACGGGGGCTGGGCCAGCACCGGCTCAAAATTTATTTATTTCTAAAAGTAATGGGGCAAACTCATTTCTTGTTTCCAAAGAGATTTCTTCAAATAATTTAAATTTCAGTTTTGGTCCGGATTCGAAAAATCTATTTTACGCGACCGGCGCCAGCACAACCCCTGTCTTGATGAGTGCCCCGATGGATGGATCATCTAGTCGTGTACTGGCAACTGTGACCGAGATCTTTAAATTTAAATTATCTACGGACGGAAGCCGCTTGATTTATAACGGTTACGTTAACGGAGCTCCAGGTTTGAGGTCAGTTCCAAGCGCCGGTGGCAATAATTCTGTTTTAAGCCCGCCAGTCGCCGTGGCCACGATGGGAGCTTCTGCTATGGATGTGACAAAAGATAAAGTTGTTTTCTTATGCTGTAATACTCCAACCGATATTTATATTAATAATTTTGATGGGACAGCCTTAACAAAAATTCCTAGGCCCGTATTACCTGCAAACTGGGATTTTTCAGCGTCAAATTTATCGATTCTTCGTCAGCAAAAAGCAGTTTCAGTCTGGGCCTGGACATGGATTGCGCCGGGTGGATCAGCAAATTATATTATCGCTATTGATGGATCGTGGTCGTTGAAATTGCCGACGGGATGGTTATGGGTGTCGACAAGCCCAGACGATCTGAACGGACTTTTAGTCAATCAGACTGATCCAAGCTTGCAAGCGCTTGTTAATTTTAAAACAGGCGCAATTATGACTTTGCCAACATTGAACTTACCTAAATCGGCTAGCCTAGTGCGTGATGGCAGTCAGACAATTGAATCAGCTTTTTTTGCCGCCGATTCAAAATCATTTATCGGAGTCAAAGCGAACTCGAACCTAAATAACGAAACGATTGCAGTTTCACTAATTGATGGATCGGTATCTTCTGTATGCGCCGGAGTGACGTCATCCTACGTTAAACAAATGAACGATGGATCACTCCTGTTGGTTGGCTTTGATTCCAGCAAAAGAATAATAAACGTTTACCTAAGACAGGCGGATGAAAAATGTAAGCTTGTTAATTCGATTCCATTCGCAGCATCTAAAATGGAATCGGTCGAGATTTCAATTTCGCCCGATGCGAAAAATATTTTAGCGAATGTAGGTGGTTTAGATTTGAATGCGGCGCCTTTAAACTTACTTCTATATATTCCTTTAAACGGAAAAGTTTCGTATGCTGTTAATACACCTGTGTATTCTGCGGCGACGATTCAAAAAGCGGTTTTCTTAAATGATTCGAAGACAGTTATTTTTATCGGAGACCAGATTCGATCGGGTGATCAAAATATATTTTTGTGGTCAGCACCTTAAAAGGAAAAAAGTATGAAGCAGCAATCGACAAAGTTAGACGGCTTTCAAATGATTGGAATCAAAACTAGAACAACCAATGCCGAAGAAATGAAAGGTGCTGGGCGCATTCAAGCATTGTGGGCCCAGTTTTATTCAGAACAAACGATGGCTCAAATTCCAGAAAAGATGGATGCAAAAATTATATCTGCTTACCACGACTATGAAAGCGACGCGAATGGTGCTTATTCAGTCCTGATTGGCGTCAAAGTCGCGCCAGGAACACATGCGCCCGAAGGAATGCATATCGTGAATGTGCCGGCGCAAAGTTATTCTCAATTGACTTCGCGCCAAGGTGAAATGCCCGGTGTCGTCATCGAAATGTGGCAAAAAGTGTGGCAGCTTGAAAGTAAATCTGAATTAAAAAGAAAATACTCTGTTGATTTAGAAGTTTACGATGAACGTTCTATGAATCCGGCGAATGCGGTTGTAGAATTATTTATCGCGACGAAATAGAAACTAAATACAAAATAGTATTTAAAAAAAGGCCTACTTTTTTTAAATAGGCCTTTTTTGCTTTATAAATTTATGATTATTTCTTCTTTGGCTCTTCAACTTTAATTTCAAAATAATCTGGCATTACAAATTCAGGTGTTAATGGGTACTTATAGCTTTTATAAGCTTTGATCGCGGGCTCTCCGGCTTCAACGTAGGCTTGATCCCACAATTGGGCTAAAAGCGCAGCCGATCGTGCCATTTCGATCACGAATAATTTTTCGAATTTTTTAAATCCAACCGCTGCCGATTTTCTTTCGGCCGGCGTACGAATTTTCATACCTTTGTCTTCTTTGACCGAAGACGGTTTCGTCATCGGATCTAACTTAAGAATATCTTTCATTTCTGAATTTGAAATTTCACCCAGAGCTCGCATTTTTTCGACAACAGAACCCGGCTTAAGAAACGGAGCTTTATTCAGTGTCTTTGCTTTATTAGTAATAAGCGCGACTAAATCAGGACCGAAGTACGCCACGGATGAATCTTCGAAGTAAGCATGAATGCCGCCATGTCCAGCGGCGTATCCGTCATAATCAGACGTGCTGTGAAACGGTTGGCCGTTGTCGCCAACGAAGTGACCCATCAAACCCATGTTGACGATCATGTTGTAAAAACTTTTATTATATTCAAAGTTTTCATCTTGTTCTTCTTTTGAAGTACTAGGGGCCGTAGCCGTTTTTAATTTTTTACCGTCTTCTAGGGCGCGGCGGTAAAATTGATCGGCTCTCCACCAGTTAGAACCTAATTCATTTGGTACCGAGAATATTTTTGCACCTTCTTTGAATTTGTTCGGTGTGCCCGTGTACGTTTCAACGATGTGTTTGTAATCGGTCGGAACTTCTTTCACTTTGATTCCTAAGATTTCAACATCCATGAAGTGTCCTGGGTCGCCGTATTTTCTGGCGTCATCAGAAAGGGATTTCCAGTAAATGTCTGGAATATTACAAAGATGTCCCATCATGTCGGGCTTATTTTGTAGGTACTCTTTTAAATTTTGATTTTTTACTAAAAACACCGCGGCTTCACAAATAGAAGCGTGGCCACGCGCGCCCCATGCGAAAGCTTTTTGTTGAAAAGATACGATCGATAGAGCCGCTAAAAGTAAGCTAGTTACGAAGCGGTTCGTGATTAGGTTTTTCATATATCTCCTTTAAAAGATTTAAGATCTAAAAAAATAATTCAATTCTTGGGCGCCCTAATAAACTGACTTAAGCTTTTTTGTGCGTACCTATTTAAGTTCCTTTGGAGCTTGTCGCTTTGATTTAAAGAACAACAGCGCCAATAAAGTGATTAGATAAGGAATCATTTGGATGAACTCGCCCGGAATTAGGGAAGAGACCGCTTGATTCGACTGCGCCTGAATTTGTAACGCTTCAAAGAAACCAAAAAATAAACTGATCAAAATCGTACGACGTAAATCCCAACCGGCGAAAATAATGGCCGCTAATGCAATGTAACCACGCCCCGCGCTCATCAACGGTGAATACGATGATGATAAATACGTTGATAAAATAGCGCCCGCAAGACCCGTTACGAAAGCTCCGTAACTGACCGCTTGCCATCGCCGAGTATCGAAATTAACTCCGATTGCCGACAATGCATCTTGTTTTTCACCCGCAAATTTAACCTGAAGCCCCCAAATGGTTTTTTCAGATAAATAATAACTTAATCCCAAAGCTAAAACTAAAGTGACCATGGGGTAGATCAAAGTATTATCGAATGTCGGAATAGTAGGAGTTGATCCGGTTGAATCGAAAAGAACTTTACCAATTAAAGGGATTAGGCCAATCACGAATAAATTTAAACCGGTTCCAATCACGATCGCGTTGGCGCGTAATTTTAAAACTAAAAAGCAAAATAGCTGAGCCATCAGTAAAGAGGCCAAAGCGGCCGAGATATAACCATAAAATAATGATCCACTTAAATACGTCACGGACGATGCGGTGAACGCGCCAATCAACAAAAAGGCTTCAAGACCAATTTGGGCAACACCTGATTTTTCAGAAAAATACCCACCGACGGCCGTTAATACTAAAGGTAGCGATAAACGAAACGTCGAAAATAACAACAGAACGAAGATCGAATCAGAAAAATTCATTTCACTCATTAGTTCGACTCCTTACGTTTTCGATAAGTAAAGACGTAGTAAGAGGCGGCCACGCTGAAAATAATCAGGGCTTGCAGCACCCGCGAAAAGTCACGTGTCAAAAACTGAGTCTCTAAATCAAGGTCAGAGGCCCCTTTGTGAAGTAATGCAATCAAGAATGACGACCCAATCAGGCCGATGAAATTTTGTCTAGCCAGTAGCGCAACCGCAATTCCCAAGAATCCGTAAGACGGAGAAAAACCAATTTTATATTGAAAGCTGTTACCTAAGACTTCAGTTAACCCGATAAAGGCTGAAAAGAAACCGGCCATTAGCATGACGGAAGTTAAAATTTTAAGTTCTGAAAACCCAAAACGTTTGTTCGCCGCGGGATTTGCACCGTAGCTTTTGATCACCTGGAAAAATAAAGTTTTCGATTCAAGCCAACGAAGTAAAATACAAAAAATAATCGCCAAGACAAAGAACGAACTGACCGGGGACTGCTCAAAATAATTTTTAATGGGATCATTTTTAAAGATCTGGTAGGCGTCTAAAATTAAACCAGTCTCTGGATTTTGCGAGGCCGTATTTTGAAAGTGGTTCACGGTAACCCAAGTACTAAGGGCGGCAAACACAAAATTCAGCATGATGGCGACAACAACTTCGTGGGCTTTGCGGTAAAATTTAAGTAAGGCAATGATCAAAGCTGAAAGCATGCCGGTTAGAATCGTAATTATAAAAATCGCGGCTAGGCCCGTAAATGTATTGGCGTTAAAAGAAACGCCAATAATCGCCGCGATCGTGGCACTGATCGTTAATTGTCCTTCGCTACCGATATGAAATAAACCGGCCTTCATAGGAATAGCAAATGATAAGCCCGCAAATATTAAGCAAGTCGTATAAAATAAAGTTAATCCAAAATCGTATTTAGAATTTAAAAAACTAGTCGTCACAATTTTTAATACGTGGACGGGGCTTTCTTTAAAAAATAAAGCCAACGAGCAAGCTAAGAATAATCCGAATAAGAAGCCAAACCAGGGCGCTAAGTTTTCGCGTTTCATGTTAATGTCCCAGTTCCAACCGAACCCAAGCGAAAGTTTTTTTGTTCAGGGTGCGAATCGGTCATAAACTGTCCAATTTCAATTTCAGAAAGTTGCTTTTTAAAGAAGGGTCCGTAAATTTGATTTTTATTTAAAATGATAAAAACGTCTGACAAATTCAAGATCTCGTCCAAATCAGACGACACCAACATTACAGATTTGCCGGCGTCTTTACGGGCGACTAAGGCCGAATGAATCATTTGCTGGGCTCCTAAGTCGACCCCGCGTGTGGGATGAGCCGCCAGAATAAAATCTGGATCGTGAAATAGTTCGCGTCCAACCACAAATTTTTGCTGATTTCCGCCAGATAGTTTGTCAACCGCGATCAGATGATCGTGTGGGCGTACATCCCACGCCTTAACAAGATCGCGCGTCGTTGCGACCGCTTTTGCTTGTTGAATAAAGCCATGCTTCGTTAAATGTTTCGGATGTCTTAAGGTCATGTGTTCAACTAAATTGAGGCCCGGAAATAAGTTAAACTTAATACGATCTTCGGCGATGTCACCATAGCTGATCTTATTTTTTTGCACGGTTGCCAAAACTTTTTCGATCAATTGGCTTTGGCCGTGACCTTCGATGCCGGCGACGCCCAAGATTTCATTTTTTTCGACAATCAAACCAATATCACCGATTTTAAATAATTCGCGATTTTCTTTTTTGATATTGGCGTTCGTTACCAGTGAACCTAATTTTTGTCCGATCATGCTTTCGGCCATATCGGCGACAGACATTTCTGAAACATCTCTGGTTAAAATGCTCTGCCCGTGACGAAGTACCGTTACGGCATCGGCAACATTTTTAATTTCATTTAATTTATGAGAAATTAAAATAACCGTTTTACCTTCGGCTTTTAAATCTTTTAAGAATTTTAAAAAATCTAGAATTTCACCAGGTGCCAGAACGGCTGTGGGCTCGTCGAAAATGATTATTTCTGGATCTGTTAGTAAAGCTTTAATAATTTCGATACGCTGTTGTTCGCCGACAGATAAATCGCGAATCTTAGTTTTTAGATTGATATGCCAATTGAATTTAGCACTGAATAGTTCGACTTTTTTTAAAAGCTCATTTGTCGAAGCGGGGCGCAGTAAACTTTTGTAAGGCCAATTTAGAATCAGGTGATCAATGACATTTCGATTATCAGCTAACAAGAAATGCTGTTGCACGAAACCAATTCGATATTTGAAGGCATCCTTGGCAGATTCAGGTTTGTACGCAGATCCTTTTAAAAAAATCTGTCCAGAATCAGCGCGCTCAAGGCCCGCGAAAATTTTCATTAACGTCGATTTGCCGGCGCCGTTTTCACCAACAAGGGCATGAATCGTTTGGTCTTGAATAGTAAAAGTAATGTCTTTACAGGCCTGAGCCGACCCGTAAAATTTATTTATCTTTTGAAATTCGACGATTGGTTTCAAGCGGATTATTTCGTTTTGTAATAATCTGGAACTTTAATTTTGCCGCTAATGATTTGTTTTTTGATGTCTTCCATCTTTGTTTTTTCAGGGGCTGACCAAAGTTTTTCGTTGAAAGAATCGAAAGCCCAATCAACGCCCGAGTCTTTTAATCCAAAGCGGATGATGCCGGACTGAAACTTATTATCTTTAACTGATTTAATTGTTTCAAAAACGGCCACGTCGACGCGCTTAAGCATACTTGTTAGCACCACGCCCGGTTTGATCCAGTTCTGATTTGAATCGACACCAATCGCGTAGATTTTTTTGTCAGCCGCCGCATCGAAAATTCCGGCGCCCGAAGCTCCGGCCGCGTGAAAGATCACATCTGCTTTTTGTCCAATTTGCGATAAGGCCATCTCTTTAGCTTTAGCAGGGTTATTCCAGGCTTCGCCAGTTACGCCGACGTAATTATTGATAACGGTCGCTTTGGGGTTAACGTATTTAACTCCCGCTTCGTAGCCTTTTTGAAAGCGACGGATTAATGGAATGTCCATTCCGCCGATAAAGCCAACCACGCCTGTTTTAGATTTCATGGCGGCCGCGGCTCCCGCTAAGAATGAGCCTTCGTGTTCTTCGAATAATAATGAACGAACGTTGGCTGCCGACACTTCTCCGTCAACGATCGCGAAGTGAGTCTGTGGAAATAAAACGGCTACTTTTTTGACGGCGTCGATTTGTGCGAAGCCGATACCGATCACTAAGTCATATTTTTTTTGCGCGAAATTTCTGTGAAGTGTCTCTAAAGAGTTCGAATCCGTGGCTTCAACGTATTTCAGTTCGATACCCAGCTCTTTCTCGGCTTTCTTAGCGCCTTCGTAGGCCGAGGTATTGAACGACTTGTCGTCCTTGCCACCCTTGTCTAAAACTAGACCAATTTTAACTGTCGCTGAAACTTGAAGAGTCGAAAAAAAACCAAAAAATAAAATAAATAAGATATTTCTTGCCATGCTAACTCCTTGAAACGATTAAGAAAAAACAGGTCAGCTGGTTCTATGTCTAGCTCTGCGCGCAGTCAACATAAATTCTATCTATGACGTCATCAATGTATGTTTAATAAATTGTAAACTTACAGTAAGTTTAATAAATTATAAACATACAGCGGCTGAGAAAATAGGCTTAAACAGTATTTTTAAGCGAAGGCTTAAAAGGAAAGGCAAGAAACATGGCGAGCTCATTCGACCCAACAGATTCGACAACTATCAAATTAATGGCAGGTCATTACAATTATTCTGGAGACTTATATATGCAACAACATGCAGAACCCAATATAACTAGCTTTTTATCAACGGCAGACATCCCTTATGATGTGGCTTCGTTCAACGAAGGCGAAATCCTATTTAAAGAGGGTGACCAGCCCGCAGGTCTTTACCTGATGAAATCGGGTTGCGTAAAAATGTTTGTTAACCGCGATCATAACCGTGGCCGCACAACATCGCCTGAGTACGTAACAAAATTACTTTCTCCGGGCGAAGTGTTTGGATACAAATCATTGGTGTTTAGCCAACCGAATTTAGCTTACGCGAAAGCGATCAGAAAAACGACGGTTTGGATCTACAAGAAAGAAGCTATCATGCAACTTTTGGGTAGCGTACATCCTTTGATTAAAAACATCTTAGAGCAAGCGGTTCTAGATATTCGTGGCTATGAAAAAACAAGCCAGTTGCATTATCTAGCGTCTGTTCAAGAACGTATCGCTTACCAACTTGTGGTTCTAAGTGACCGTTTCGGAGTAAAGACAGATCGTGGTATTTCGTTAAACTTGAAATTAACACGTAATGAATTTGCCCAGCTGGCTAGCACGATCAATGAGTCGTTATCAAGACACTTAACTGAGTTTAAAAACGAAGGTTTGATCGACCTAAACGGTAAAGAAATTATTATTCTAAATCGCGAAGGTCTAGCTGAGAAATCGGGTAACTTCTAAGTATAGGTTTAAGTATAAGTTCAATTGGTATTAGACTTTCCTTAATCTGATCTTTTAGACTTGAAAGTCTAAGTTCAGATTAAGGAGTTTTTTTGTGAACCAAGGTTATTTTCAGCAACCCACTTTATCTAAAAATCAAATCGCATTTATATCTGACGATGACCTATGGATTGTGCCCAAAGCGGGCGGAACGGCCCAGCGCTTAACGGCGAACAAAGGCCATATTTCTTCTCCGTGTTTTTCACCTGACGGAAATTCAATCGCCTTAATCAGCACCGATCATTCGATTGGGGATATTTATTTATTACCCATGCAAGGTGGCGCGCTTGAACGCGTAACTTGGATTGGAGTGATTAAAATAATCGGCTGGAAAAATGCTGACGTTCTATTTTTTACCTCGGGTCTTGAAGGCTATCCGCGCCGTGAAACGTACACCTATGAATTAAATATTCGCACCAAAGATTTTAAGAAAATAAATTTAGGTCCCAGTTCTTTCTATCATCAAGGCGATGGCTTTCAAATTTTAGGACGCCATTCGGGTGATTCCGCTAGATGGAAGCGTTATCAAGGTGGAACGGCTGGAGTTCTTTGGGTTCAAAAAGGAAAATCTAAATTCGAAAGAATTTTGACTGATTTAAAAACCAATATCGCAAGACCGGTTGTGCTGGGTAAAACCATTTATTTTATTTCTGATCACGAAGGCGTCGCTAATCTTTACTCGTGTGATCTATCTGGCGAAAACAGAAAGCGTTTAACTCATCACACAGATTATTACGCTAGAAATTTACAAGCCAATCAATCACAGCTAGTTTACCAGTGCGGAGCTGTCATCTTTGTCTACGATTTAAAAGTTGGAAAAACTAAATTAGTTCCAATTGAATTTAACGCTTCGGCGATTCAGGCTGCGCCACGTTTTGAAAAATGGAGTCGCTATTTTCATGGGGCGGCTGTTCATCCAACCGGTAGCGAAGTCGCTGTGATTTCACGGGGTCATTTGTTTCAGGTACCGCCATTTAATGGCGTCGTGAAAGAGTTAGATCTAGATAAAAATATTCGATACAGCCATCCTGATTACAATTTTAACGGATCTAAGCTTTTAGTTGCGGCGGCACATGGTGCGACTGACGAAGCCGTTTATGAATTTGATACTAAATCTGGAACGCGAAAAAGAATCTTTTCTAAAATCAATTGGGGAAAAATTTGGGGATTAAAGTGTTCTCCGAAAGCTGATTTTGCGGCAGTTATTACCAATCGTAATGAAGTTTATCTATTAGATTTAAAAAAACAAACATCGAAAAAAATTGAAACAAATGCATTCGCAAGACCTTGTGATTTAGAATGGTCTCCGGACGGACGTTATTTGGTTTATTCGGCGAATTTAGATTCGCGCCGCACGGGTATTCGTATTTACGATATGACGACTAAGAAGTTACGGCTCCTAGTGACTCCGATACTTTCAGATACGTCGCCGTCGTTTGACCCTACCGGTAAATATATTTATTTTTTGGGCGTGCGTGAATTTGCGCCAAATTACAACGAAACGCATTTTGACTTAGGTTTTCCGTTCGCGATTAGACCTTATGTCGTGTCTTTACTGCCCGGAACACCAAGTCCTTTCGATGCCGGATTAGAAAATCCGCACGCACCACTGCCGATCGTTAAAGCGAAAAATAGAAATGGCAAACCAGTTCCTGCGCCCGAGTTAAAAATTGAAATTGATTTTAATGGCATTGATCAGCGTATCGAGGCATTTGGTTTAGATTTGGGCGGATATCAAAAAGTTGTCGGCATTAAAGGCGGAATTCTATATTGGAAATCGAGTGTCGAACCCATCAATGGCGATGAAATATTTGGCGATGCCCCGACGATGAACGTTTATCAATACAAATTTGAAGATAATGAATACGATTCATATCAAAGAAATGCAGCTTTCTTTACTTTAAACAAAAGCAAAACGTACTTCTTATCGTTCGTAGATTCTAAATTACGTTTGACCGAAACGAAAAATAAGCCGACGTCAGATTTTAAAATCGGTAAAAAAGACGGTTGGGTCGATACCAGCGGTGTTAAGTTAAAAGTAAACCCGCGTGCCGAATGGCAGCAGATGTATCACGAAGCCTGGGTTTTTCAGAAAGAGCATTTTTGGCGTCGTGATTTAAATAAAATTGATTGGGACTTAGTTTATAAACGCTACATAAATTTATTACCCAAAGTATCGACTCGTGCTGAATTTTCAGATTTGATGTGGGAGATGCAGGGTGAACTAGGAACTTCGCACTGTTACGAAATGAACGGCAATTATGATCGTTACGGTGCACGCATTCCGTTAGCGCGCTTAGGTGCGACGTTTAGTTATAATGCTAAACTAAAAAGATACACGATCTTAGAATTACCCCAGGGTGATTCTTGGATGCCTGCGACAGAATCTCCATTAAAAGCGATGGGAATTTCGTTAAATGTCGGCGATCAGATTTTAGCTTTTAACGGTGTTGAATTTATATCAGCTCAAGACCTTTATGAAAATTTAGAAAATAAAGTCGGTGCTAAGATCGAATTAACGATTCTTCGTAAAGGCACGAAACGTAAAGAAACGGTTTTAGTAAAACCAAATTTAAGCCAATCGGCCGCGGGTTATCGCCAATGGGTTGCGAACAATAAAAAATTCGTTCACGAAAAATCCGGCGGAAAATTAGGTTACGTGCATATTCCAGATATGGGCCCGATTGGCTACGCCGAATTCTATCGTCACTTTATCGTTGAATCGCAGTACGACGGATTAATCGTGGATGTTCGCTATAACGGTGGCGGGCATGTGTCTCAGCACTTATTAAAAGTCTTAGCGCAAAAAGTGATTGGGTTTGATGAAACCAGACATCATGGTCTTGAAACATACCCGATGTATGCCCCCGGAGTTTTGGTGGCATTAGCCAATGAAAACTCGGGCAGTGACGGAGACATTTTTCCGCATGCATTTAAATTAATGGGCTTAGGAAAATTAGTCGGTAAAAGAACTTGGGGTGGCGTGATCGGTATCAACGGTCAGTACTCGTTACGTGACGGCGCTTACATCACTCAACCTGAATACAGCCATTGGTTTAAAGATGTGGAATGGAATATTGAAAACCACGGGGTTGATCCTGATATCGAAGT
>JACMQO010000131.1 GCA_014376935.1 Bdellovibrio sp. | reverse complement strand
TACGATCTTCGCTATACCTATTTATATGAACAAGGTTTTAAGAAACTTTTACCTAGAAAGCAGTTTAAATGATTAAGACGTACATTGTGACACTTTTAGTAAATTCTGTCATATGTTTGGTCGGTGGCATGTTGAACCCGGCCTACGCTGCTACCAATTTAAAAACACAACAAGTTATAAACAACAAACTTGTTATCTCTGCTGATCAGCTTCCACCGGAAATTGTTGAAAAAGGAAATTATGATTTTACCGGTATACTTTCCATTTCTAGAAATACTTCACTTTATGATTTTCAAGATGGCACCCGCAAGGATTCGATCGACTATTTAGCCATACCGTCATTAGCATTATCTTTCGGTACGTTCAGCGCAAAAATTTCTTTTGCACAAGACCTGCGTGATGACTCTGCGGGAGCTTCAGACTGGAATGATTTTCCAGTCACATACGCAATGAAGGCCATTCAGTGGCAGTGGTCCCCACCGTACATTATTACTTTGACCCCAACTTTAACAGCATTGATTCCTACCAATGCAAAAACCATTAAACGTGATCAGTTGCAAAGCGCACTAACGACCGGAATTAGTTTTGGAATCATCCCTGATGGAATTGCCCAGGCTCGTGACGGCGCTTGGAATTTAGCTTTGGGTTTAACGGCGGGGCGCGCTTTTCATGCCTATGACGTTGATATTAACGGTTTAGCTTTAAATAAGTACTCTTCAAATCAAACGGCTAATTTAGGTTATACCTACAAAAGCGTAAGTCTTAGCGCTGAATACATTCATAAAACACGTTGGACCTATCAGGGTGCGACTCGTGACAGTTTTATCGTTTCGCAAGAACTTGGGTACAGCATCTCTGACCGCTTCGCTGTAGCTATCGGACACACGAATGAGGGTTCAGGCTTAAAGGCCAACGCGACCGAGTCTAATTTTAGTTTAGTTAATGAAAACGATTCAACTGTGTACGGCCAGCTTGCCGTTTCATTTTAAGGGAGAGCGCAAATGAAAAAAGAAACCACCTTAGTTCTAAAGCTGATCGTAGCCTTGGCCGTCATTACGGGTTGTACAAAAACTCGTCAAGCCGAGCTGCCCGATGACGCTAAAGAAAATGTGTACGCGATCTCTGAATTCGGAACTCCGGACAGCGCCAGTTTTAGCGCGAATAAAATTGAAATCGATTCGGCGACACCTTCACTTAAAGCACTTGATGATTCGGCCACCCTATCAAGTGACGAAGTGACTGTCCCAGCGCGGTTAAAATTTATGTTTGATAAGTTACCGTTATCGGGACTTACCACAAAAAATTTTAAAATCACTTTTACGGTCGATAAGAATTATGTTACCTCGTACAAAATTGTAAACAACGTTAAAGAACTTTCAGTACTGGAGCGCGGACTTGCAATTACGCTGAAGGAAGCTCAACTTCTGGTCAGAGCTACGAAATCGACCTCAACTGAGGCTCCACAATTATTTAAAGATCAGCAAAGTGCATTAACGGAAAGGCAAGCTATTATTGCGGGTCAAACATCCGGAGTATTAGCAGTTCCATTATTTAAGTATAAAGTTGAAGGCTACGGAATTGTCGAAAGAACTAAAAATGAATTAAAAGAAAACACTTCTGTTCTGCAACTTAAAAAAACTGATTTCAAAAGTGCTACTCATATTCAAATCACGTCGACTGCCGATAGTCGTTTACTTGTGGGAATAAATCCTGAAAAATTAAAAGAATTGGGCCAATTATTCGACGAGAAAAAAATCGATAACCAAGTGATGACTGTAGGGACACTTCAATCACAACTTAAAGTTGGTCTTGGTTTCATGTCTGCTGATGAGAAGGTATTTACCCGTTTAGATGCCGATGTGATGCATGTTTACCGAATTACAAAAACCGCTAATTTGAATGAATTTGGTCAGCGACTGCTGAAGACAAATTCAGGAAATCAACAGGTTATAAGTTGCAAAGACCCGTCCGTTGCACCTTATATTTCCGACGCCACGGCGGACTGTGTTTTAGCCCTGGCCGCAGATTTTAATGTCGGCTACGTTTCTTCTCAGCTGACACTGATCGATGAACAAGGGAATACTTCCAACGAAATCTCTTTTAATAAAATTCCTCGATCGCGCTCGGTGGGTCTTGTAAGCATCATCGAAAATACTGCAGCGACGCCAAAATATATTACGGGCACCTTAGATCCGAAAAATGCAATTAAAGTTTCGGACATTATTAATAAAGAATTTTTCTTCCGTAGAACTTTTGCAGATGCACCTTCGACGTCTATGTTGATGCCTGGTTTAGCAGGAGACTTACTGTTAGCAAAATTTGTATTGGAAGAAAAGCGCATTGTAGTGAAAGCCGCTGAAAAATTTATTAATTACAAAAATGAAAACTCGAATCAATTTGAAGACCTAATGTCTGTTGATGCAAAGTACTACAAATTAGTAAAGGTCGACGCTAACGGAACCGTATTAACAATACCGAAAATGACTGAAGCAACGATGGACGATGCGGACTACATTATTCTTGATTGGACGCAAAACGCTTTACCAATCGTTCAGTCTCCACTGTCGATGACCACGTACGGTCAGTGCTTAGGTTCGATTAGTAACAATCAAGTTTCAGACGTTGTTTACAAAAATGATGGCGAGCTTGTTTTGAACTTTACTTACAATTACACGGCGATGTTACGTCCAGAGTGCGCAACGTATTACGACACTCAGAATTACAATGGTGGCGACACGGCAACTCAGCAAGTCCACGCAATTCGTGAGCGTATATCATTTCGTGAAAATAAAATTAAAAAAGCGGACGAAAAAGTTGTTTCGTCGCCAGTTCCTTTCCCAGCGCAAAATAAAATGGGATACGGACTATTCACAAAAGGTATCATCACTCCGACCGTCAATGGAGATCGATCGTTAACAGATGGGCAATTAGATTTGCCGATCGTTCATGATTTTACTAATGGTCAAAAGTTAGTTTATACGATTGGTGGCTTAGCGGATAATGATCCTCAGCGACAGATGGTTATTGATTTAACTTTAGAGGTTATTGCGGATTGGAATAAATCGTTACGCATGGCTTTTAAAGGTACTTCGTTAGAGCGTTCGGGCGACTACATTGTTGGTGTTGTTAACGGTGACGGTTCGGATAAAAGTTTCTTGGGC
>JACMQO010000130.1 GCA_014376935.1 Bdellovibrio sp. | reverse complement strand
CGGGCTCTGATATTCAAATCCCAGCGGGCGAAACGCTTGACCAACATGATGTCAATTCGGTCTAGCTCGTGCTGCTGTTTCGGGTTGTCTTTGGTGGCTTCACGAATTCTTTGTAAAGTCGGTCGGATATTGTCGCGAGCTTCGACGTAGGCCGCCGTATAATATTCTTGCTCAGTTAAAAAGAAACCACGGACGTTTGTCTGGGCTCGCATGTAAGTCGCCGATAAAGCCTGAATATCACCCATTACCGTTATCGTGTGCTGCATCCACTGCGAACGTTCAATTAAATTATTTGTACTGATATTGGAACTAACGCCAATGATTGCAATCAACATCGCAGCTATCAAAAAACCCAGATTGGTCCTAATGTTCGACGAATCTTTTTTCTGTGTTGACTGGTATATTTGCTCGTTGTTTTCCATGAATTCCTAAAGCATTTTTTAAATAAAGTAATTCGCTTTTTTAAGCAAAGTACCGTTATTTTCTGACAGGAATTTGTGATGATCAAGTCCTGTTATAACCGCTAAAAGAAATATAAAAGGTCCTGTTGGTCCAAAAAAAAGGCCGCCGTTTTAGGGCGACCTTTTGAGTACTCGGTTTCGACAAAGATTTATTTCAGCTCTACAGTGGTTCCATCTTTCTTTGCTTCAACTGATTTTTGAATATCACCCACAATAATTTGCACATCTAAATCTTTGATTTTCGGAAAAACCTTCTGAAAATTAAAGATGATTTTTGTTCCTGCCGGAGACTTCTCGCAGCTTATATCAAATTTTGCAAATGTATCGCTATGCTCAGAATGCGTTTCTTTTGACTCTTCTTCATCTTTTATGACTTCGATTTTATCCGTCGTAATTTTGCAATTTAAGCTTGAATCAAAAATAACCATTTCGGATATTCTATTTTCTAATTTATCCAGCTGCGTTTTTTTAGTCGATTTATCTTTTTCAGTTTTTGGTGTGTATTCGAAACCAACAACACTATCGCTTGGAATTTTGAAATCCAATTTTGCTTTTAAACCGTCAAAAGCAATTCCTAAAGTGCCCGCTCCGTGCTGATGGGCACCGTGTTCACGATGCTTCGTTTTTTCTTTTGCAAAAGATGATAAAGCAAATAAAGCCGACAAAGTAATTAATAAAATTTTCATAATTTTTCCTTTTATTTTTATAAATTTATTTAAGGTATTTCATATTCAGTATTTAATTTTATTAAGCCGAACGAGGAGGCTTACGAAAGGGTTCAAGATAAGGCGTTTCAAAATTATTTTTTAAAACAAAAACAATTTCAAACTGAGTTTTAAAAAGATTTTGAATTTTAAATAAAACGATATGCGGAAATAAAGAATAACTAAAAACTGATTTAGCTTCGTGACAAGATCCACCGTGCTTATGAATGTGACCTATTTCAAAACAATTATCGTACCCGTCTGCAAAAAAAGCAGGAAAAAGATCTTTAAAAAATAAAAATCCAAACGAGAGTATTAAAATAGTTACGATCAACTTAGGACGGATAAACACGTATTAACTTTTATTTTCTTTGAAAATGAAGTCAATCTTAACTAGTCGATTTTAAATACTTTTTTCTTTCCATGCAGGCCCGATGTTAACTCGATAGAAGACTTTGGACGATCTAAAAATTTTGACAATAACTCGATCACCCGTTTGTTCGCCTTATTTTCGGTGGGCGGAGCGTTTACGCGAACTAAATAAGAACCGTCCGGTAACATTTCAACGCCTTCTTTTTTTGAATTCGGTTTGACGGCTACACTGATTCTCATTCCTTAATTTTTTATCACAATGGCAAACAGAGCTCACGCTATTAAAAGGGGATAACTGCTACGCAGTAGGATATTTGGTACTTATTTTTACAATATTGGATTTTAAACCCGCTTTAAAGCATTACGGTTAAATATCAAGGGGGAACATATTTTGCTGTTAAGCAATGTGACTAAAGGAAGACCATGACGACAAAAAATTACTTACCCACTGCTGCCGCCCTGTTTCTAATAGCTCTAGGCTATTGGTTTTTTACAAATTACGGTTTGGTAAAAAAAGGGAATGAAATTACAACGAAATCTACGACAATAACAACACAAAGTGCACGCGCTCAACAGGCTACTCATGCCATACCAGCAGAACAAGCGGCGTATAAAAGCGTACCGAAGTCAACGCTGTCTACGGTGACTTCTGCAACGACTCCTGATAACACGGCTGTCCCTGCAAAGACCGCGATTCAACAACAAATCGAACTTGAAAGACAAAAATTAGAACTGCAAAGGCAAAGTTTAGAGGCTTTAAAGACCCGCAGAGAATCGCAAGTGCAGCAAGTGAATAATGACTTCCAACTAGTGATGGGAACAAATACTTTACAAATTCAAAACTTACTTGAAGATTTACAAAATCAACGAATGGCCCAAAATGACGTGAATGAAAATGCGGCCGCTGCTTTACGCGAACAAAATTCAGCCGCACAGTATTCTAGGGATCAAATTGATTTAAATATTCAAAACACCGAACAAAGTATTCAAAATGCGCGCGATGCATTGACGCTGAGTGCGAATTCGCTGATCGCGGGAACCATCGAAGAGCAAGCTCGCGTTCAAGGATTACGAACTGACTTAGTGAACTTAACCGAGCAATTACGTCAGCTCAAAGAACAACGGGTTAACATTTCAGCCACGGTTTACGATCAAATTCGTACGATTAATAGTTTATCACAGTCTCAAAAACAAAGTTTGGCCTCTAGCCAAAACGAAATTCAAAATCAGATCAGCTCTTTACGAGAAGAAAATGTACGGTTACAAAATCAATCCAGCCAAACGCGCATGAGTTTGATGCCGTTAAGTCAACAAATCAGTCAAGCTGAACAAGCCTATCAAGAAACGCAAAACCGAATTAAATCGGTCGAGCAAACTACGGTTGTTCGCTAAAAGATTTCAAAGTATCCTAAAATACCACCTCAGTATGACATACGGAACCGTTCAGCGCAGCAGTGGCGAATTAACTATTTTTGGCTTGGATCCCAAAACGCACAGCCACGAAATCAAAAAACGTCTGGGCGTCGTCACGCAAGAAAAGAATCGCAGAACTTCTTGAGTATATGAATTTAGCTCACAAAAAAGATGCGCTGATTCAAACTTTATCGGGCGGCATGAAGCACCGATTAGTTTTCGTACGGGCCCTTTTAGGAAAACCCGAACTTCTGATATTAGACGAGCCAACGACGGGCCTTGATCCCGCTGTAAGACATTTACTATGGGGCAAAGTGAAAGAGCTTCACCAATCTGGAACCACAATTGTACTAACAACGCACTATATGTACGAAGCTGAAGTTTTATGTGATCGATTAGTGATTTTAAATAAAGGAAAGTTAGCTTCTGACGAAGGGATATTCATTTTCATGAAGATGCTTCGGGGCTTTACTTACGAACACCAACTTTAACCGTTGCGACCGCACTGTTTACGTCGTTCTTTGAAAGCAGCTACGGTTTTTACGTTCGGATGACTTTTGAAAATGTTTTCAAAGCGATGTTGACGACTCCGATCGGTGTTAAAGAAGTCGTCATGGAAGAATTAATTTAGGTCGCACTACCGTGCGGAGCAACCATGGGGTTAATATCAACGGCCCTAGCTAACAACATGAATCAGTTTCAAAGTGTGTATTCATTTGTGCTTGCCCCACTTTATTTCTTGTCAGGAATTTTCTTTCTGATTCCGCAGATGGCCCCGGGCGTTCGCTTAGTCGCAGAATTTTTTCCGTTAATTCATGGCGTTCGACTAGCCCAAGCTATTTTCTGGCAACGCGACATTTTACAAACGTTTGCATTCAGCGGAACAATTCTTATCGTACAAAGTATTGTTTTGTGCGCTATTGCCTATCGAAAAATAAGTAAAAAGCTAATTGCGTAACATCGCTTTAGTAGTCTGCAATTTAACATTCATATCGGTTGCGGGGAAGATTTAGACTGGCAGTAGATTTTCTCCCCGCTGTTTGATTTCATCTGGCTTTAAAACGGATCTTAGTAGTGCACACCCTTTGCAGTAGTAGTTATTCGAGAACAGCGTAAAGCAACCAACTACAAGGAGACACACATGCAAGATAAAAACGTAAAACCAACAACTACAGATATAAACGCAGCCCCTTCAAAAGAAACTTTTAAAGACAAAGCCGGCGACGTTATCGAAAAAGCAGGTCATAAGCTTTCTGAAATGGGCGCAACAAAAGTTGGCCAAAAAATTCACGATTTAGGTGATTCTTTAGAAGAGCATCACAAAAATCCATCTCATCCGCATAAGGTTTAAAACCTAAAACACAAGCCTTTGTAATTTTATAAACGGCGGTTTTAGTAGAACCCACACCCTTCAAGTGTGGGTTTTTTTTGGTAAAATCAATATAGCTGCTGAAGCAACAAATAAAAGCACAAATAGATTTAGGCCAACTTCCTCGATTAAAATCACACCCGCTAAACTGACCAGTCCGCACAGAATAGTTTCAAATGTCCAAAATAAACCAAAGTTTTTTTTATCGCTATCGGTTTTAAAGAAGTTAGACATGAAATAAATCGTAAATGAAAAGCTAATAAACCCCACAACAAAGACGAGGGTTCCGATCGTTAAAAACAAATCCATATGAAATAGTGCTGATGATATGGATTGAATTTGCGCCAAATAAGCTGCACCTAGTAATGTGATTACGCCAGCAAAGAAAAATGCGTTCAGTACCCTCATTTTTTTAATCTTGGCGGCCATCAACAAGCCAACTAAAGATCCCAATTGCGTAGCTGTCTGCACAACCAAAAACGCCATCGTGGGTTCGCCGAAATATAAAATAGCTTTATACAGAAAAAATAATAAGGCCGCACAACTTAACGGGGCCCAGGCTAAAAAATGAAATAAATCGCGCGACCAATCCACATCTTTTTTAAAAGTAGATACGAACATGACGAGCAATAAAACAAAACTGATGACCATCATGCCGTTTAATAATTGGTTATCAGCAGGAAACAAATTTTCAATAAAATTACCTTTTAATTCAATATTTTTATTGGTTGCTAAAGACGGTACGTTTCTATAGGCGAAGGGATAATTATCGGTAGCTAGCTGCGGAAATACCCGATACTCGTCCCATAGTTTTTCAGACTCGGCGCTGAAGTTCGTTGATGCTAGTAATCTTAGAAATGCTTTGGCTTCTGACGAATCGTGATCCGCCGAAACATTTAAAGCATAGTTATGACTAGAAGCTACCTCTTTTAATTTTTCGATTTCCGAAGCATCCCAAGGTCCATTTTTATAAAATAGGATCAAGTTATCCCAGGTGACTTTCCAATCCTGTGGATATTTATTTCCAAAAATTAAAACCTTATTTTTTACATCACTAATTTGCTGATTTGATTCTAAATTCTTTAAATTTTTGATGATGTTTAACTTATTTCCACCCATGATGATCAAACGGCCATTCGGATTAAGGCGACCAATAGCTGCCGAAATCGCTTGTTCCGTAAACGAATACTGGGTCGTATGCAGAATGGCTCCGGAAAAATTGGCAACCGTAGCCCCAGACCACGAATAAAGAATTGTATCGAACATTTCGTTTGTAGTTTCAAGAAATCGTCGATTATCAGACAACACTTGGTGGCTATTATATTTTTTAAAAAATTCGGTGTAAGACGCCCCCTCTTGAGCGGCCGTCATACTTAAGATGGCCGAATTGATTTCTACCCCCCAAGTTTCAACGTCCAAACCCAATGTTCGGTGTAAACCCACAACCTCGACTCCGGCCCCTGAAAATAGAACGGCTACCTTTTTTGGTGCGGGTTGTGCGGCCGCTACTAAATCAACTGTTAAACGCCGGCTTGGCGTTGGGTCTGACATATCATACTTTTGATACCTGGCGATTCCGGTTCCGTCCCCGATCGCGATGGCTAAGCTTTTATTGAGACCTAAAACTAGTTCGGCCAGTTGAACTTTAGCAAAACTTTTCCACTGGGTATCTAGAATATTGATCGTCAACTTTTGCGTGAAATCTCTGTAGATTAAATGTGGGTTACGCTGAATGACCCACAGTGAAGAAAAATTGATGAATCCAATCAATGCGAGAGCGGGAACAACACAACTTTTTAAAAGTGCTTTAAAGATTCGATTGACCGAATATTCAAAGGCAAAAACGGCAGCAAAGTTAAGGCTACATATTGCAACCACCACCGAAGCCCATGACCAAGATTCTAAAAGCCACATGCAGAATAAGCTACCAAGCAATAGACCAATAATTTCTATGCGATAGGCAACGATCGCAGAATTTATATTAGAGAAACGCACGCCTAAAATAAGCCCAAAACAGAAAAATGGAAGCGAAACCAAAAATAGTAAAAGTGGTACGTAACTTTGGACCACTTGGTTCATTAATTCTTCGATGTAATACGTTTTATTTTCGGCCATCGAAATTAGATGCAGGTCTATTTGATTTGAAAAAAAAGCCAGCAAAAGACAGACAATAATAAAAGTATAAAATAAAGAATGCAGGCAAAGGCGCTCTATTTTTTCTAAATTAGAACTTTGACGAAAAAAAGTCAGCGACACCCAAAGACCGATTCCAATTCCTAAAAAGGATGGAATCGCGACCCAGGCTTGCCATAAGCCCGTCAGCAATGTCGAGAATGTCGGGCCCAATAGGTTTTGATAAGTAAATATAGCTAGCGATAAAATAAAAAACGAAAGTACTTTAAAATTTTTTATTATTGTCATGTCTGTATTGAACTGTGACTTAAATTAAAAAGAAAGAACTAAATAGGTAACTACTTACAATTCGATATTTTTAAATTCCTTGCGGTCTTCATCGTACTCAAGCAGCGTACCTTGTTCTAGATCGAAGTAAATTCCCATCACCGACAAACCACGTTCGCGCATAGCAGACTCAACAAACGGAAACGTTTTAAGATTATCTAAAGATGTAACGATCGATTCTAATTCACCATGACGGCAAAGGGTGTCTTCATCAGATCCGCCGTATTTAGCCATCACGCGGTCTTTTGCAGATTGCGCAATTCGCACCCATTGCTCGACGAACCCATTCGGCTTCAACGATTGATTCATCATCAACGCGCGAATACCACCACACTGGCGGTGACCTAATACAATAATATTTTCTACGGCTAAGTTAACCACAGCAAACTCGATAGCCGCGGTCACACCATGGACCCCAACTTTTTTTTCAAATGGTGGAACCAAGTTCGCTACGTTACGAACTATAAAAAGCTCGCCCGGAGAAGCCGAAGTTATGATCGCCGGATCAACGCGTGAATCGCTACAGCCGATGATTAAAGTTTTTGGAGATTGGCCCGAACCTGTTGATAAACGTGTGTATAACGGATGCTCGTTTGCAAAATATTTATCACGAAATTTACGAAAGCCTGCCATTAAACGTAGAATCTCTTTTTTGCTCATAGGATTTAAATACCTTAAAAGTTAGAAATAATAAAAGTTTATTTAAATCTTTGAAATTTGACCACCATTGACGAATGTGTGTTTTTATACGCAACTTATTGTTATCATTCGTCTTTTTAATTAGACTCAGAATTTTTTATGAATAATTTTAGACATTCCGGGCAAAGACAATTTTCGAACTGTTTCGGGATTGGCAAAAGCGGAGGCATATCCATGCACCAACACTGCTTATCTGGGTCTGTAGATTCACATTGAAATTCTTTATCGCAGCGACTGCACTTCATAAAACTAGTCTTTCAGACACTGCCCAATCCAGTCACCATTTTTATAATGAGCGTATCCATAAAACCAAAGTAAATTCTCATTTTGTTTTTTTAGCCATGTTTGATCGGGCATTGTTTCGGAAATGACTCCATCGATTGAAAAACACCAACCGTAAGCTTTCATTTCGGTATCAGAGATGACGTCGATATCCTGACCCAATCCAACCAAACTTGAAAGACCAAATTCGCCACCTTCAAATGAAATTTTATTTTTGTTTAAAATCTGCACTGAAATTTGACCGACATTTTGTTTCAATTCAACAGACAATTCCTGTTTCAAAATAACTTGCCCATTTTTTCCGATCACTTCGAAAGTCATCGCGCGGGCCCAATTAAAAGTGAACACAATCAAAATTAATACTATAAACTTCATAAAAACTCCTAAAAAATTAGACTACATGTGACTGGCATGAAAGCGGATGTGATCTTCGATAAATGTAGCAATGAAATAATAGCTATGATCGTAGCCCTCTTGCATTCGTACTTTTAATTTCTGATTTGTGCCGTTCGCGGCTTCAATAATATTATTTGTTAAAAGCTGTTCTTTTAAAAAATTATCAGCAGAACCTTGATCAATCAGAATTTCTTTCTTGTGCGACTTTCCGGATCTAATCATTTCGGATGCATCGTAAGCGGCCCATTTTGACTTATCATCACCTAAGTATCCCGCAAACGCTTTGTGTCCCCAAGGGCATTGCGTTGGATTTACGATCGGCGAAAAAGCAGAAATAGATTTGAAACGATCTTGATCACGCAGACCGATCGTTAAAGCACCATGCCCGCCCATCGAATGTCCTGAAATAGAAATACGATCTTCAACACCGAACTCTTTCTGCACCAAAGTGTATAACTCAGAACCGATATAACTATGCATTTTATAGTGGTCTTTATAACCAGCCGTTGTTGCGTCCACGTAAAAACTGGCACCCGCGCCAAAATCCCAATGGTCGTGTTCATGGGGTAGTTTTAAACCGCGTGGCGAAGTATCAGGACAAATTACCATTAAATTATTTTCAGCTAAATACTTTTGTGCTCCGGCTTTCGCCATAAAGTTTTCATCGGTGCAAGTCAGCCCTGACAACCAAATTAAACAACCCTTCACTTTCGTGTTCGGAACGAAAGTTGAAAAGGCCATTTTGGTTCCGGTCGTGTACGAATCATGTTCGTTAAACTTAACCATGCCGTTAAAACTTTGGTGCTGCTTCAGTGTTTTCATTAAAACAAAATCACCGAACGAATACTTTTACCTTCGTGCATGTAATCAAAAGCCTTATTGATTTCGGCTAACGGCAAAGTAAACGTCACCATATCGTCGATATTAATTTTTCCGGCCATGTATTGTTCGACATAACCAGGTAACTCAGTGCGACCTTTGACTCCGCCAAAGGCAGAACCTTTCCATACGCGCCCTGTGACTAATTGAAAAGGACGTGTTTTAATTTCTTGTCCGGCTCCGGCCACACCGATCACGATTGATTGTCCCCATCCGCGGTGCGCACATTCTAAAGCGGCACGCATTAAGTCAACGTTACCCACACATTCAAAAGAATAATCCACACCCCATTCTGTCATTTCAACGATCACTTGCTGAATAGGTTTATCAAATTTTTTCGGATTCACAAAATCGGTCGCACCAAATTTACGGGCCATTTCTTCTTTACCATCATTGATATCAATCGCGATGATACGAGCCGCACCAACAGATTTTGCAGCTTGAATCACTGATAATCCAATTCCGCCCAGACCAAATACGGCGACGGTTGCGCCTTTTTCAACTTTTGCGGTATTTAGTACGGCCCCGATACCCGTGGTTACTCCGCACCCTAGCAAACACACTTTATCAAGCGGTGCCTCTGGATTTACTTTTGCTAAGGCAATTTCTGGAACCACCGTGTATTCAGCAAATGTAGAGCATCCCATGTAATGATGAATCATTTTTCCATCTTTAGAAAAACGTGATGTTCCATCTGGCATTAAGCCTTTACCTTGAGTTGCGCGAATTTTTACGCATAGATTCGTTTTACCTGACAAACAGAATTTACACTCTTTACATTCTGGAGTGTAAAGTGGAATGACGTGATCCCCTTTTTTCAAAGTGGTAACGCCCGCACCGACTTCCCAGACAATTCCGCCACCTTCATGACCTAAGATGACGGGAAACAATCCTTCAGGATCAGTCCCTGACAATGTGTAAGCATCGGTATGACAAACACCACTTGCGACCACTTTAATTAAAACTTCGCCCGCTTTTGGACCTTCAAGGTCTACTTCTTCAATTGATAATGGTTGATTGGGTCCCCACGCAACGGCAGCTTTAATTTTCATGAGTTATCCTTTTATGAATTTTAAAAAAACATTAGGCCCTAAAGCTGCTTCAGTCCAGAACTTCATGCTTTACCACAAAACGTTATCGGTAATTAATAAGTTTTTTAAACGTGAACATTTGTATGTTGAAAACCATTTTGAATTTGGTAAGTATTTGTCATGCCTGAATTAGCTGAAGTTGAAGCCGTACGCATTCAATTAGATCAACAAATGCGCGGACGAAAAATTAAAGAAGTTGTCGCCGATCAAGAAGATCGTTACCTATTTGCATTTGCCAAGATAAAAGACGTTAAAAAAGCCCTAGAAGGCGCCAAAATCACCGGCACCGGACGCAAGGGAAAATACTTCTGGCTAAAGCTTGACCGCAAACCGTGGCCCATTTTTCACCTTGGAATGAGCGGAAACATCGCGATACTGAATCCAAAAAAGAAAGCCACCCTTCACGAAAAGATTTGGGGCGGAGTTAAAATGTGGAGCGAGCAAGATCAGTCATTACGAGAGCGCTTATGGTTTTCAAGACTTCTATTAAAATGCGATCAAGGTTTTGAAATGGCCTTTTTAGATCCGCGCCGTTTCGGGCGCATGTGGCTAACCGATGATGTGATGAAACATTCCCGCATTGCTAAATTGGGTTACGACCCCCTGATTGATTTTCCAACGGTCAAAACTTTAGCCGAACGGTTAAAGAAGCGAAAGAAAACAATAAAAGCCGTCTTATTAGATCAATCTTTATTTGCCGGAGTCGGAAATTGGCTGGCGGATGAAATTCTTTTTCAAGCCAAAATTTCTCCGCATCACTTAGCTTCTGATTTAAAACCAGCTCAGATAAAAGCTTTACACAAATGCGTTTTATCCGTGACAAAAAAAGCCGTCAGCGTCAGCGCTGATTACGAGCGGTTTCCGAAATCTTGGTTATTTCATGAACGCTGGGGTAAAAATAAGAATGCAAAAACCAGCACCGGAAAAAAAATTATCCATGAAGAAATTGGCGGACGCACAACCGCTTGGGTTCCTGGTTGGCAAAAATAGTGTAGTCGAAATCCAACCAATTGTTTCAATAGCAATCGTTTCCACTTGTGTGCTCCTGCTTTTTGAAAAGATCTGGCAAAACGAAATTTAACTATTAATTAAAATTTTACGTTACGAACTTCTTCAGAAAGAATTTTTGGCGCACCATCATCTTTTGCTAAATAAATAATTTTAGCGCCAGAGGCTCGCTTTAAAACGGCGCCGCTGCTATTTCTTGATTCGTAAACTTGGGTAAATAAAGCCACATCGTATTTCGGATGCGGGATAATTGTTAAGTTTATAATATCAACTTTAATCACGGCATACTGACGATTCAACTGACTTTTGTAATCCCTCCACATTTTTATGTCTTTACCGGCGCTT
>JACMQO010000129.1 GCA_014376935.1 Bdellovibrio sp. | reverse complement strand
TTGATGGCCCAAAAGGTTTTAGCCTCAGAACAAATCCTAGAACGTTTGGCTTTCGAAGTCTGTGAAGACGCTTTTAATGATGGGGTCCGCGTCCTAGAATTACGTTACGCACCCACTTTTATTGCTTCGGGGCACAACAAACTGACGTTCGAAAAGATTCACCACGCTTTAGTTCGCGGGATTGAAAAAGCTAAAAAACAAATGCCCATCGCCGTTGGATTAATTTGTATTTTACAACGCGTCTTAGACTTAAAAACGGTCGATGCCGTCACTTCTTTCGCGATTGAAAATAAAGACACTTTCTTAGCGTTAGATTTAGCCGATAACGAAGATGGCTTTGAACCAAAACCATTTGCTCCCTATTTCATGAAGGCGAAAGCGGCAGGCCTTCGCATCACCGTTCATTCGGGCGAATCACCAGATCCGCGCGCGGGCCAATTTATTTTAGACTCGATCAACATCTTAGGGGCCGAACGCATTGGTCACGGCGTGCAATCTATTCTTTACTCCGAAGTTATTAAAACATTAATTAAGAACGATATCCTTTTAGAGGTTTGCCCGTACAGTAATTACCTAACTCAAGCATTTACCACTTACGAAAATCATCCTTTGAAAAAGTTGATCGACGCCCAAGTTTCTGTTGCCATTTGCTCTGACGACCCAGGGATGTTTGCTTCAACTTTGTCAGATGACTACTTGATTGCACAGACCTATCAAAAGTTAACCTTAGACGATTTTAAGAAGTGTAATGAGGCAGCTTACAAACACAGTTTTATCAGTGAAAGTGAGAAGAAAAAAGCATGGAACTAAATCAATTTTTTCCAGAAATCGAACCCTACAAAAAAGAATTTTTAAATGTTTCCGATCTGCATTCTATCTACGTTGAACAATGCGGAAATCCAAAGGGGCGCCCCGTTTTATTTCTTCACGGCGGTCCCGGCGGCGGTTGCAATTCAGATCATCGCCGATTCTTTGATCCAGAACATTATCGTATTGTTTTATTTGATCAACGTGGCTCGGGCCAATCGACTCCGGCCGCTGAACTTAAAGACAATACCACTTGGGATTTAGTGAACGATATCGAAAAAATTAGAACTCACTTAGGCCTTCAAGATTGGATTGTCTTCGGCGGCAGTTGGGGTTCAACACTGGCGTTAGCGTACGCGATCACACACGCCGAAAAAGTAAAAGGTTTAATTTTACGCGGAATATTTTTATGTCGTCCGTCTGAAATCAAATGGTTTTACCAAGAGGGAGCTTCTCAAATTTTTCCAGATGCCTGGGAAAAATATTTCAACCACATTCCAGAAACCGAACGACACGATTTTGTAACCGCTTATTATAAACGTCTGACCGACGCAAACGCTGACGTCAGACTGCAAGCCGCAAAAATTTGGAGTCAGTGGGAAGCCGCAACTTCAAGATTATTTGTAAGCCCTGAATCGATTGAAGAATTTGAAGACCCAACTTTTGCGTTACAGTTCGCGCGCATTGAATGCCATTACTTCACCAATAATTCATTCTTTAAAACGAATAATTTTTTAATCGAAAATGTTTCGAAAATTCGTCATATTCCAACGGCCATTGTTCAAGGCCGCTACGACGTCGTTTGCCCCGCGCGCAGCGCTTGGGAACTGCACCGGGCTTGGCCTGAAACGGAACTTTTTATCATCGCCGACGCCGGTCACGCGGCTAGCGAGCCCGGAATTAAATCGAAACTCATTGAAATGACCAATCAGTTTAAGAAATTCTAATTCGTTTTACTTAGAACTTCGCAACTATTTTGCCGCGAAAACAAACACTCAATTTTACTAATGGCTTCACGTTCGACGTGAGGCCTTTTTTCGTCTATAACGCAGACAACCATAAAAATTCTTTATGTCAAATATTTTAACAATTGTATTGAGGCTGGTTCCAAAATGGGTTTTATTACGCCCCATGCAGACGGGGGTGTTTGCACAGATAACTTCAAGGGGGAATTAATGAAATCGACAACAGTATTAAGAATGGTAGTTAGCCTTTCTTTACTAGCACTTTTAGCTTCGTGCGCTCCAACCTTTAGCAGTAATTCTGCTGATAGTTATCAAAACTCAAAATCTGACCAATCAAATATTATCGGTGGCGAAACAGCTGATGCCGCTTACCAATTAGCAAACGGCGTTGTTGGAATCATGGATTTAAATAAAGGCGCCCTTTGCACAGGAAGCTTAATCGCTAGAAACCTTGTATTAACAGCAGCTCACTGCGTGAATACTTTCAGCGCTAAAGCCATGGTGGTCTTTTTTACCCCAAACATGACTCAATCAATTAAAATGACGAACGGTAAATTATTATTGAACAAAAATACCGTAAGACAAGTCGCTCAAGCGGTTCGTAATTCAAAATACAATCCGCAATCAGATTCAATGACTGAATCAACAAATGATATCGCCTTACTTCGCCTAGTAGCAGATGCTCCGGCTGAAATTCAAACGGCGGCATTGCCACCTGCGGGACTAGCACTTAAGCAAGGTGATATGGTTTCATTGGCTGGTTACGGCGTTTCTCAGTTCAAAATGGACCCAAGCACGGGTGAAGCTTTACTTAGCAAAGGTTCGGGCCTTTTAAGAAAAGCAGACGATATTAAAGTTCAAACTGTTTTACCTTCTGGCGAAGAGGTCACTTTTGACCAATCGCAAGGACGCGGCGCATGCCATGGAGACTCGGGCGGTCCAGCGTACTTAAAGGTAGCAGCGACAGAAACTACACCAGCAGCGACTTACGTTGTTGGCGTAACAAGCCGTGGACCAGGCGACTGTAATGAAATTGCAGTTTACTCTTCAACGATTGGCCAAGCGAAATGGATTGCCGCAACTTCAGCGGTTCTTTTAAAGGCTGCCGCGACTGACGCAAAGTCTGCACAAGTTGTTGCTTCTGCGGCGACTTCTTCTTCAACTGCAAGCGAAGATGAACCGATCTTACCTTCTGTTGGTGGATCTATTTTAAAACCAATTTTGAAGTAATTGAGCTAAGTCTTTCGAATTTGAAACTAAAATACGATGACCTGAAGAAATCTTGTTGAAACCCAACAAGATTTTTTTTTGCTCTAAATCACTGGCTAAATTTAAAAATTTAGAATCCTGATCACCAACAACCCAAGTGATTTTTCGATTGTTTGCGTGAATCAACGACCTTAAATCGTCTTGCTCTGCCAACGACCATAAATCCATCGCCAAAGCTAACTTGCCACGATCAAAATTGGTTTCATCGCGTTCGGGTTCTGGGTCATTCTTTGAAAAGACCGGCTGAGAATTCCACTCCGTTATAAACTGCGACCAGGTTTGATTCTGAATTTTATCAGTCCAAGCCCTGTCACTTTTTTTTCGCTCGCTCTTTTCGACTGGCGACTGTAAACCCGGATGGGTTGAAACAAAGACAAACTGATCGAAGTGATTTGAATATTTTTTTAAAAGATGAAGGCCCAGCCGCCCGCCCAGCGAATACCCCACGAAAATTTTTCGTTGAAAAGGTTTTAAGGCGGCGCTGTACTCAGTCATCAAATGATCGACGTAAACATAGTATGAAGCTAAATCTAAACTATCTTTAGAAAATAAATTAGGTGCTAACCACGCAATATTCTTTGGCATATGCGTCTGCACGGCTTGCCAATCTTTCGACTGGCCCAAAAATCCATGCAGGGCGAAAATTAAATTTTTCTGCAAGCGTCGTCCCAAGCATTCCAAAAGGTCGTCGTCTGCTGACCGTCTGGTTTAATTTCAACGACCAGATGAGGGCTTTGGTGACTTTCTAGAAGTTTAAAATCCGCGATACTGGTCACTTTCAGATAATCCCATTTCCACATTTTTGCCCACATCTCGAATTCAATCTGATGCGAGTTTAAAAAATGATCTGTATTGAAAACTCTTTTAAAGATATGGCCACCATGATTGTTCATCACGACGATTCTTTTTTTATTTTTCGTATCCAGCTGATTTGTTAAACCTAATGCGGCTAAATCGTACATAGCAGTTAAGTCACCGATCAAGCACCATGATTCGCGAAAGCCCTGTGACCATCCTAAATACGACGACACCTGCCCATCAATCCCATTGGCCCCCCGATTGCCGTAGACGGGCTGCTGGCCGGCCACAACGATATCTGCAAACAGATCCCATTCACGAATAGGTAAAGAGTTTCCTAAGTACAAAGCGCTTTGTTTAAGGGCTAGCGAAAGACTACGAACGCAGGCGGGTTCTGACATTGAGTGTTCGCCCAGTAACTGGGTTTTTATTTTCGTCAATTGAAGATCTTTATCTTTAATCAGCTGTAATTTTGAAGAAACCCCAATGGATGTGAATTGCGAAAGATCGAGATTAAAGTTCTTTGTTTTTCTAGATAGGCCTGAAAACGGTAAATTTGTAAAATTGAAAACGGGGCAATCCTTAAACTTATCTTCTAGATCTCTCCAGAACCGCAAAGTCGGAACACCGCCGATGCGAATAACAGAATCGCAAGAGCCATCTTGAAATACTTTTTTGACATAGGTGTCTGAAGAGTTAACCAAGTAAGGTTCTAACTGGCTTTCGCCTTTTAATTGACTAAGGGCTTCTAAGTAGACCGGCGCTTTTAATGCTAATAAAAAATTTAGAACTTCGTTTTTTTGTTTTGGATCTATTTGACTAACGATAACCAAAGGGTTTTTGATCGAAGAAAAGTCAGCCGGCATCGCTTTTGGATAATGAGTTTCATCTTTTTTTTCGAAGCTAAAAGTACCCGGTGACGATGTGGCCTTGTCGATCAGTGGTTCATCGAAGCAGACGTTCAAGTGAATTGGCTTTTGAAGCTGCGTTTGTATATTAAAATCAGGCGTTAATACATCCCAGTCGTAAGATTGCTCAACATAATCAGTAAAAATTCCCACCTGCTGAATCGCCTGCGGAGCCCCGCTATGACGATATGTTTTAGGGCGATCTGCCGTAATTAAAACTAAGGGTAGACCTTGATAGAACGACTCAATAGTCGCGGGCAAAAGTTCAGCCACCGCCGTGCCAGATGTCGTAATGATCGCGACGGGCCGACCTTGCTGCTTCATTAACCCTAACGCAAAGAAGGCCGCACTTCGTTCTTCAAAGAAAAATACTTTTTTAAATGATTCGGTTTCTAAATTAAAAACAAACGGAGCATTTCTAGCACCGGCACAAATAATCACGGTGTCACAATTGATTTGCTTTAAAAAACTAAAGACGTGATTACATAAATCAAAATTGGTCATACGTTCATTCCCATCATTCGCTTGACCGAATTTCTTTTGTTTTCTAATTCCTTCAGCTCGTCCGTCAAAACACTACCAGCGGTCACACCGCAACCTGAGGTCATTTTCACGCCCGAAGCATCGAAATAAAATAGTCGAATCGCCGCCACAGCTTTAATCTGATTTTTATGAATAAAAGCAAAAGGCGCCGCAAAGTTTTCTCGGGCACTTTGAATCGTAAATTTTTTAAATTCCTGATAGGCGCTAGACTTACGAGGAAACAACCCCAACGCAGCCGTCGGATGAATGGCTTGAATATATTTTTTTACATCCATCACGTCGACGCCTGGAAGGTGAATGGATGTTTGCAAATGGCATAGAAACTTAAGCTCGAGCACTTTTAATTTTTCGACTTTTATTTCTTGGGCCGGATTCACTTTCTGTAATACGCCGAACAAATCATTTACGACGATTTGATGTTCGTCTAATATTTTAGGATCGTTCAAAATGGCCGCGACGTTTTGTTGACCGCTTGGCAACGTTCCCGCTAGGGCCATAGTATTAATGACGTGATCTTCAGCGTGCCACTCTAAAATTAATTCAGGCGTGTGCCCTAAAAAACCTTTGGTATTCTGCCAGAACCCGTACGTTGAGCCGTAATGATTTTCAGACAAAACAGAAATCAGTGTTTTAACTAAATGAGGTTTTGAAAATAAAAGTGTACCTATTTGCGAAATGATCGGAACAGTTTTACTTAATTGACCCGTCTTAAATTGCGATTGGCTCCAATCAAACTGATCCAAAAAATCTGTTTCATTAACGGCCTTCCAGTCGACTGACAAATCCACATGTTCTTGTTGATTTAAAAGGTCGAGTAATTGCTCTCGTCCGATAACAAACTCATGAGTTCCGACAAACGCTTTCTGTAGGCTTTGATCAGGCCGTAAGAAGTCCCAAAAATCGGGTTTATACAGACATGTTTTTTCGCCCGAAACCAAGGCTAAATCAAACGGTTCTGGCTTAAATGGACCCAAAAGCAGCTTATATTGATCGGCACCTACCTGCAGAATGGCACCCGAGTCTAAAAAATTTGTTAAATCAGATTTATTCATGATACTTTGCTTTGCCACAAAGACCCTTGTTGTTTTAAGTTTGTAAATCGATTTATGGTACTCTATTCAAAGTATAAAACAATGGTCTTTGCGTAATATAAAACTGAAAGTGTGATTTAAAATGACTGTTCAAATAGGCAAAATTAAAATTGGCGGACCAGAGTTCACGGTGATCGCAGGCCCTTGCTCGATCGAGTCAGAGAATCAATTTCGTACCACATCTCAATCGGTGAAAAATGCCGGTGCCTCTTTACTTCGCGGTGGAATCTGGAAAATGAGAACCTCGCCAACGGCCTTTCAAGGTTTAGGTGAAAGCTCTTTCGAATTTATTAAAAAAGTTAAAGCTGAAATCGGATTAAGCTTAGTTTCTGAAGTCACCGACATTCGTCAAGTCGAAGAAATTTCTTCTTTCGTTGACGCCTTTCAAGTGGGCGCACGCAACATGCACAACTACTCTTTACTTAAAGATTTAGGCAAACAAGAAAAACCAATTTTATTAAAAAGAAATTTTTCAGCTTACATTGATGAATGGTTAAAGGCGGCCGAGTACATCACGCAAGGTGGAAACAAAAATGTTATTCTTTGCGAACGCGGTATTCGCACGTTTGAAAAAGCAACCCGTAACACATTAGATTTAAATGCTGTTGTTTACGCTAAAAAGCACAGTCAGTTTCCGGTCATTGTCGATCCTTCGCACGCTGTGGGTATCGCTGATCTTGTATCGCCCTTGTGTTATGCCGCCGCGGCCGCAGGCGCAGATGGGATCATCGTTGAAGTTCATCCTAACCCTGCTGAAGCTAAGTCAGATGGTGACCAAGCGTTAACACTAGAAAATTTTGATACGATGATGGTCCAATTAAAAAAAGTATTGCATGCTTTCGACCGCACCCTAACAACGGCGTAAATAATATGATGAAACAAACACAGTCTCCGGATCCTGAAATTATTCGTTCTATGTTTTCTAAAGTCGCTAAGAATTACGACAAAGGTAATTCTGTATTATCGGTTGGTATTCACCACCTTTGGAGAACAAAGACCGTTAAAATAGCGGACGCAAAGCCTGGTCAAAAAGTTTTAGACTGCGCCACCGGCACCGGTGATCTTGCGATTGCATTCAAGAAAGCTGTCGGCCCAACAGGCGATGTGATTGGAACTGACTTTTGCGTTGAAATGTTAGATTACGCCCCGGACAAAGCCAAAGAGCAAAATCTAGAGATCAAATTTGAACAAGCCGACGTCACAATGCTTCAATACCCCGATAAGCAGTTCGATATCGTCAGCATTTCTTTCGGTATTCGTAACGTCAATGATCCGGTAAAAGCCCTGCAAGAGATGTCACGCGTCTCTAAACCAGGTGGTCGCGTGATTATTTTAGAATTTGGACAAATGAGCATTCCTGTTATTGGGGCTGCTTATAAATTTTATTCTGAAAAAGTGCTTCCAGTACTAGGTGGCTGGGTTACCGGACAGAAAGAAGCTTATAATTATTTACAAAAATCTTCGGCCGCTTTTCCATGCCGTGAAGGCTTTTTAGATTTAATGAAAAAAGCCGGCACATTTAACCACATGGAGTACGTTCCGGTTAGCTTCGGCATCGCTTACATTTATATCGGAACGGTTAAGTAATTTTATTTTTTCTAATCACAAAGACTGGCAGCTACTGCCAGTCGGATTATTAATCTCTCGTTGATCTAATGCTTCTTTATATTTTTCGTTATACTGAATTCGATCTAAGGCTCCAAATTTAATAATGTCTTTTGCTGCGCTCATGATTTCATTTTCAGAATTTACTTCAGCTGAAAACTGACAGGCCATCGTGAAATAATTATTTTTATCCGCCTGATAGACTGACGATTCAATTCTTGTTTGACCGTCTGCTGATTTAACCAACGGACCTGTAGCCACTTTAAAGTACGTTTTATTCAGATCGTACTGACCCGTCTTTTGGGTGACTTTACAAATCGACTTGTTTTCAGTCGTAAGCACATCGTTCGGATTTGCAGACATCGTGATCTGATTCATCTTTGACTCATCTAAAATCTGGACTGCATTTAACATTCGCTCTTGAGTCAATGAATTTACGAATTTGCTGGCGTTGATCGCGACGTTATCTGTGGTTATTGTGATATAAGCCGCTAAATTTTTAGCGACTTCTTCAAGAAACAATCCCACCGTTGTATGAGTACAAATCAACGACAAATTTCCATTGGCATTTACAAATTCTAAGCGGTCTTCATAAATATCAAAACTTTT
>JACMQO010000128.1 GCA_014376935.1 Bdellovibrio sp. | reverse complement strand
TTTACATGGTCTATTGGTTTTATCAAACGGCTCAAGAATTAAAAATTATTAGCAAAGACTCTGAGGCGTCTCCGACGTTGTGGACTTTGCTTTTATTCGTGCCGTTCGGAAATATATATTCATATTATAAATATTCTGAATTGTTTGCCAAAGTTGGAACTGAAAAAACCAACAAATGGATTCTATTTATTTTATGGTTCTTCTTTTGCCCTGCCGTTTGGTTCTTAGTTCAAAAAGATTTAAATATGTGGTCAAAAACATTAGATTCGGCAGTACAAACAGTTTAAATTCAACGAAGCTTTACGGCTTCGTTGAATTTAATTTTTTTATTTATCTTTTTTTGCTTGTTGAAGCAATTTCGCACTCGTAAGACATTTGCCATTCTTTAACTGATGTTGTTACAGAAGAGCTTTGAGTCGAATCCTGAGCATCGCGACCGCCCGAAGTCAGTGGAATACCCCACAAAGATCCAACCTGAGCCCCTGGAACAGCTTTTGATTTTGTTGTATCAGCTGTGCCCTTTGTTTCTTGACCAACAACGACTTCGCCTTCTTCTAGAACTTTAACCGCAGCCGCGCCGCAGTTGCTACTCATCATCTGGCGCGCTTTGGCTTTGTCTTCGTCGCGGTTATCTAAGCGCAAAGCGATCACGCCGTTTTGACCGGGCTTCTTTTTTACGTCACGCGCATAGGGTTGATAAGGCATAGTTTGGCATGCCGTTAAGCCCGCAGCGATACAGAAAAGCACTAGGCTTTGTGTTTTTGTCATCATTTAAATCTCCTTTAGATTTAGTTTTTTTAATAACCATGTCTATTCTTCATACTCAAACTACCGACCAGAATCGATAGTCCCAACGAACATAGTGTTCGGTAGTGTACGGCGGATAGAATTTTTAGCCGCAGGCTGTTTAAAGCTTTATTTTTAAACCTAGCTTTGCTACGAACACACCATTCGGGGGAACAAATGTCTTACCAATTTACTAACGACCACCGTGAATATATCAAGCGCGAGCTAGCGGCTCGTGTGCGCCGCCGTCCCCTGTATTCGCAGCGCGCATTTGCACGCGATATGGGTTTAGCCCCATCGTCTTTGACTGATTTTTTAAAAGGCCGCATCGGTTTTTCTTCGGGCCGTATTTCGCAGATCAGTAAACAGTTGGGTTTGTCGACCGAGCAGAAATCGCATTGGAACGATCTGATTGAAGGTAAGTTCAGTCGCGATATTGAAAAAAGAAAGTTAAGTCTGGTTCGTGTTCGCGCCCGATTAGAATCTGAAAAAAGTGCGTTTTCGATGGAAGAGTTCAAATCCATTTCTGAATGGCAACACTGCGCCTACTTAGAACTCATTGATTTAAATCCAAAAAAATACTCAGACGTTAAAATTGCCGCGAACGACTTACAAATTCCTTTAAAGTTAATGAAAGAGACGCAACAAAGGTTACTTCAGCTGAATTTAATCAAGTTAACTGAAGATGGTCTTTATCAAGTTGAACCGAATCGAAATTTAGGAAACCGCATTCCATCAGAAAGTATCAGGCATTTTCACCAGCAAATTTTAGAAAAAGCTACGGTGGCGTTAGAAACGCAAAGCATGCAACGTCGTTTTAATTCATCGACGATTGTGGGTCTTCCGAAGTCTAAAATAGGACCTATCATCGAAGAGCTTAACTCGATGGCTTTCAAAATTTTAGAACCGCACTTAGATGCAGTAAATGGTGAAGTGAATGAAGAGTTATATTGTTTAAGTCTTCAGTTCTTTGATTTACTGAAGCAGGCCGAGGTGAAAAAATGAAGTATTTTAAAATAGCTCTTATTTCGTTTTGTTTGTCGTCGCTAACCGCTTACGCCTTAACAGACAGCTTTTTGAAGATGGTTTCTATCGGCGGACCAAAAAGTTTAGACGAAGCCTTTGTGCTTTTAGAAAAAGCCGATGCCACCGAGTCGGATGAGTTATCAGTCGCAATCGAAAAAAGTATTTTAAAAGCGCCGAAAAGCTTTTTAAAGACTTTGAAAAAGCATAAGCCTGCGGGTAAAGGTTTGGATTCAGTGGTGGCCACATTTAAGCAAATAAAGAATAATGATTCCGAAGCTAAGATCAAAGAAATTCAACTTCGAATTGATGCTTTGAAATCAGTTTCAGATCAAGACCTACAAGTCCTTCGCGATCAATGCATTCTAACTTTAGAAAACAAGGTAAAGCATTTATGAAAAATTTGATGAGTTTGATTGTAATTAGTTTTGTTTCGGTCGTTCTGGCTAAACCGATAGTTCGTGCTGCTGTCGTTCTTGAGCCGATCGTTCAAACTCCGATTACTCCGGTAAACCCGAAGTTTCCAATTAACCCATCGAAGCCCGGTTTAGACCGGATTACTAATATCGGTAATGGTGGTGGATTGGCTGAAATGCGATTTATCTATTTGCACCAAAACTTAGATCGTTTTTTAAAGATTTGTTTAAGTGAACAAAAAACGTGTGGAATTTCAGAAGAAACCAAGGCCGAGTGGCAAAGTTTATCAGTTCGCCAAGCAAAAGATGCAGCCCAATACGTCATTTCATTCCTGCCTAAGGTGGAAAGTGAAAAGGGCTACGTTCTAAAAGATCATGAATTAACAATTTCGTCTCAGATGCTCTATCTAGATATGGAAACGCCAAAAAAATTTGGACAGATTCTAGCTTTTTTAGTGGCCGTTCGTCAGGATATAGCGGGTTCTAAAAATTCGTTTGCGAATAATCTAAGTGTGGCGACAAACGTATTTGCAAATCTGCGCGTTGAAGAATCTTTGTACCGCGCAACTGGTATTCCGGCGTTATTAAGATTAGCGCAACTGAAAGTGAGCGACGGTACCCAGCAAGCGCACTTTTTATTTTCGATTGAAGATACGAATAAAACGATCGATTTGACTCAGTCGTTGTCGCAAGCCCTACCGTGCGGAAAATTATCAGACTGGAGCTTTTCTCAGTGGAATAGTTCGATCGCATCGACGGCCTATTTTTATGGGTACGCCAGCGGTCAATGTGACGGCGTTTGGCAACAAAAGCGAATCGTGATCGAAGCTGATTTAAAACAAGGCTATATCATCGACGAAAATAGAATAAATATTCAATTTTTCTTATCAAACTAGAATAAACCTTTCGCTGGATTTTATTTACCGCCGCCAGTAAATAAAAATTCACAGCGCATCGGTTTAAATTTTAATGATTGAGTATCGGGCTTTTGCTGGCCCTCAGGTTTTTTGAATGAAATTTTATTTTTAAGTTCCACTTCAGTTGATGATCCGGACTGAGTCACGTAGCGAACGGCAAAAAGATCACGGTCCTCTTTTGTTTCGATGTCCATTTGGGCGGTTAGCCCCGGTATTGATTTGGGCGCAGTGGTCCCTGTCATTTTACGAAACCATTCAGGGTCATGGCCGGCCGAATCGGCTTTAATGCTAGTTTTAACATTTTGATCAATATTTAAATCGACGTACAAAAAATCACCACGCATCGTTTGGCGCAGTTGATCTTCGGTAAAAAGCAGTTGCCGTTCGGTGCTGTACTTAAGTGTCTCTAGTGGATCGGCTTTGCCGAACGGGGGTAGGGTCGCTGCAACATTGTAGGTGACTGTAAATCCTTGATGTAGGCTAAGCTCGCGTAAAGGCTCTTGCGCTTTGAAAACAAAACGAAGGTGCATACCTTTCTTAATCGAGTCGCCTTGACGGATCGAATGCCAGTTAAGTCCATCCCATACTTGAATCGAGCACAGCGTGGGTGCGGATTTTGAAACTATAGCGGGCGCGGGTGTGCCTTTAGATAACGTCACTTCAAACGGTAAGAAAGTTTCGCCGACGGCGTTTGAATTAAGAATTGCCAAGTTTTCTTTATTCGCGCGCAACTGCAAACCGATAATTTTCACTTGTTTAGAGTCAACCTTATCGAAGTCTTTCAATACAAATTTAATTTCATTGCCATCGTCGTAATAATTCGAAGCCGGGATCGTGGTCTTTGTCTGATCGATCATGACGGTGACCTGCGGCCAAATTGTTTTGTCGTTGATCAGACGGTAATGGTCGCGCGCTTCTTTCGTTTGACCTTCGATATGAAAAAATATTTCAAGGTTCGAACCTTTTTGCCTTTTTTCAAAAAATTCAATTTTAAATTGCGGTAGCTCTGAAGTGGGTGTGGCTTCACGAATGGATTTTAGTTTTAAGTGGCCACCATCAAATGTATAGCCTTCGGTGGTTGTTTTGTTGAGCCACGGCTGAACGGATTTAAAACTTCTTTCGTAGACTTTATTCAAAGCGGGGTCGCCGGCCGCAGCCGTCATCATGGATACGATGACTTCTCCGGTCATGCCATGCACGACGATGCGAAAATTATTTTTGGCTAAAGGCTCAACTTTGATGGTCGATGCGATCAAAGACGCTTGGTGGGCGTAACCGTAGCCGGCAAGAGCTTCGTAGCGAATGAATGACTTCGCTTTTATGCCTTTAAAAAGCTCTTCGGTTAAGTCTTGAATTTTTTCTGAATCTTCAACCCATGCGTAAGTGCCTTGTTCGTCTACGACTGAGAAAGGCCGCAAAATACGGGGAGCGCCATCTTTGATGAATTCGCCGAATAGAAATGATTCAGCCCAGTGCTGAAATTTAAAACCTGGCATAATTAAGGTGTTTATTTTTCTTGAACCGATCGTGGTCACCGCGATTCTAGAGCGGATGTTATTTTCTATTTTTGTGGCCATCGAGTTGATCGCATCTTGATCTTTTTTATCACCCAGCTTGTGCCCAATTTCATGAATCAGCAACGAGACCGCGTTGGCAAAATCGATCGTCGCTTGGCCATCATTGATCCTATTTATATTTACATAGATATCTTTGCCGATTTCTGTTTCGGTCATGGCCGTTCGCGCGGGTTCATCTTTGTTAAGGAAAAAAAGATTTTGATCATCTGAAAATTTAAGTTGCGGGGCTTGCGTCACTGGTGTGGTGAACACGATTTCTTTATTAGGATATCCAATGTAAGAAAAGGCACGGTGTCCGTTGATGACCTTTGAATACATTTTGTTCTTCTGAAGCCAGTTCAGCACGTTGAAGGTCGTCGCTAATTCACCGACAGCGGTATACATTTTAGTTTCTTTTTCATTCAAAGATTTTATAAAGGCTTCGTCATCCTGTAGCACGTTGATAAAATAGCTAAGGCTTTCATAGGCCCGCGTAAAAAGCTGTTGACGCTGAATCGTTTTGATCTGAGCTTGAACCGAAGATGTGATGACCAGTACGGCGAAGACCATCAGTCTCATATTTAGACGGGAGACGAATTGCGCAAGCTTTGTTTTGAAGATCGACAGCGCCGACCGCCAGATTGAAAACTGGCCAGTTTGATTTAGGGCTTCATTCAGTTTAGTGAAAATTGTCGTCATACTAAATACTATAGCAATCACTAAGCCGCGAACCCGGGCCCTAGAACAGGCGTTCGCATTTCATTTTTATAAAGTGTCGCATTTTGATATCGTCTTCGAAGCTAGGTCGTTGCCCGCTCTTTCTAAAAGCCATTTCATTCTTTAGTTTGAAACTGCTTTGCTGACCAGATTCATTGACAACATCAATGTCAGTAATTCGGCGCAAGTCATCCGTTTGCAATTTTTCTTTTTCAACAATTTGTAAATTAAGGTCGGCGTCTTCAGATGGTAATGCATAAGTATCTAAAAATTCGGTCTGTAGTTTGTGGTCAACAACGACATCGACATAAAGTAATTCACGATCTAGAGTTTGGCGCAAATCGGCAGAGTCTAATTCAAATCGTCTGAGGTGATTTTTTTTCGTCAGATAAGGATCGGTGTCTTTTCCAAAAACGACCGACCACCGTTTTACACTGACTTCATATTTTTGTTCGAAAGATAAGGCCCGCAATTTTTCGGCGCTGTAAAATACAAACCGAAGTGTCGAACCCTCTTTAACCGCACCGCGATTTTTTACAGAATCCCATTGGCTTCCGTTCCAAATTTGGATCGACTTCATGCGTGGACCCGTATTTTTCACTCGAGCGGGGCGACTTGGCGTCGGGATTTTAATCGCCGATTTGGCTACGGATTTAAAAATAGTAATTTCGTTTGGCAAAAATGATTTGGCAACCAAATCGGTATGAGCCACCGCCATATTTTGATTCTTTAATCTAAGTTGTAACCCTTTAACGATAACGTCTTTATCTGTTAATTTTGTGACGTTGGCTAAGCGAAAGCCAAATTCTTTTGAATCTTCATAAAAACGATGGGCTTTAATTTTGGTCATGGCGTCACCAATTTGTACGCTAATTTCGGGCCATAAATCCGCGTTCTGGGTGTACTTATCGACCGTCAATTTTAAATCGCCTTCGATCGTAAAAAAAAGTTCAAGGTCAGACCCGCGCTGTTTTTTTCCGACATATTGCACTTTGTATTCTGGTAATTGGTATTCAACTGGTCTTATGGTCGCCGATTTTAATTTAAAAGTGTCTTTTGCAAAAACTAGATTCTTATTAATGAAATCACTGCCATATTGATAGTCGATAAACATGGTAAGCCGTGAGTCATTCTTCTCATTTTGTACGTATCCTTGTTTTTCAAAAGCAAGGACGGCTTGATTCAGGATGGCGTTAATCGAAAATTTAAGCTGTCCTTGAGAGTCAACTTGCACTGAAATATCCGAAGCGCGCATCATGTTATGGTAGCTAAATGCTAAATCACGGCGATTAAAGTGGGTGACTAATGTTTTTTCTGAAAAATTTTCGATCAATGAATCTGTCAGATCGGTGATTTTTTTTTCGTCTTCAACCCAGACATACACACCTTGTTTGTCAAAGACGCTTAGTCGGTGCCATCGCTTCGGAATATTGACGCCTAGAAATTCTCCCATGAAGGTGTTTTCAACCCATTGATCATAAAAGGGAACGCTTGCGAACTTGATCGAACTAATTTTTTTGCCATTCACATTTGTGGTATTTGTTATCGAACGCACATAGCTTTCAAATTTGCCAGCCATGCTGTTAACGACATCAGGCATTTCTTTGTCAGCAAGCTTGTGGCCAAATTCGTGGACCATAATTGAAAGGGCGCTGGCTAAGTCGATGGTCTGTTCCCTTAAATTTATACTAGAAGTATTGATAAAAATATCCGTTTGAATATCCGAATCCATAACGCGCGCCGTGCGGACGGGTTGACTGGGATCAAGCCTGAATAGTTCTTGATCGTCAGAAAATTGTAGCTGTGTGATGCGATCTAAAGCCGAGGTTAAAGAGATCGTTTTGCCTTGTTCGACTTTGTACTTATAAGTACGGCCGCCGGCATTTTGAATGAAAGGGACTTCATTTTGCTTAAGCCAGTTAGTAAGATCCACCTGAGAGGTCACTTGAAATATCAATCCCAGCATTAATTTTTCGTTGCCCGAAAGCGAATCGTAAAAACTTTTATCCGAATGAGCCATGAACATTAAAAAAGAAATACTTTTGTAAGCGCGAACGAACAATTCACGGCGGTCAACGGTGTTTGGTGTCTGTGCCTGCAATGGACTTGGGGTTTGAAAAATAATTGTGGATAGGACCACGACTAAAAAAAATCTCGAATTAAGACGTTTTCCATTCGTGGCAACGGGCGACTGAAAGATCGACAACGAATCAGCGACGATAAGCTTTTTAAAGCCTTTTAATCGATTTAATAGTGACCTTTTAAAATCAAACAGCATTCTTTTATAAAGAGCAATTTGAAAGCCGTATTTCAGTCTTATAGTAAGACGATAACGATAGGAATTACGTGACCGATGGCTCTTGATCGTCTTCGGCAGCTTCCTGGTCGGTTGGTGCTGAATTGAAATTGAAAACGCGGTCTTTTTCGGTCAGCCAGAATAAGAAATCCGAGGCTGTTAACTGGTATGATAAGAAACCTAACTTCAAGCCCAAATCAAAACTGTGATTCTTCAGCATGGCAAACTTACGGCGGTCGCCTTTTTGTTTATAAGGTTCAATTTTTTTCAACGAATTAATGAACTGCAATGACTTCACAAAAATGGCAACTTCAGCTTTGAACACGCCCAATTCGTCACGGCAGAACAACAAAAACTTTTCGTCTTCTTCTAACGAATGCAAATCTAAATTCGTTGGCTGAGTCACCATCAAATAGGCATAC
>JACMQO010000127.1 GCA_014376935.1 Bdellovibrio sp. | reverse complement strand
TTTTATATTTCTTTTTGCGGTTATAACAGGACTTGATCATCAGAAATTCCTGTCAGAAAATAAGAGTACATTGTTTAAAAAAGCGAATTACTTTATTTAGAAAATGCCTTAGGAATTCATGGAAAACAACGAACAAATTTATGGGTCAACGCAGAAAAAAGATTCGTCGAACGTTAAGACCAATCTGGTTTTTTTGATAGCGGCGATGTTGATTGCAATCATTGGCGTTAGTTCCAATATCAGTACAAATAACTTAATTGAACGCTCGCAGTGGATGCAGCACACGATAACGGTTATCGGTGATATTCAGGCTTTATCGGCAACTTACATGCAAGCCCAAACAAACGTCCGTGGTTTCATTTTAACTGAGCAAGAATATTATACGGCTGCTTACGTCGAAGCTCGCGACAATATTCGACCGACTTTACAAAGAATTCGTGAAGCCACCAAAGACAATCCGAAACAGCAGCATGAGCTAGAGCGAATTGACGCCATGTTGATCAAGCGTTTCGCCCGCTGGGATTTGAATATCGGAGTCCGACGTAGAGAGAGCTTGGCCGCTGTCCAAAAATTTTTGCGGGGCGATGCAGGAAAACAATTAGATAGTATTTTTTTATCTGCAATTGAAGCCCTTAAAGATGAGGAACAAAGTTTGTTGCGTGAGCGAAATGAACAAACTACAAAAAGTGCTCAGTTCACCCTAACTATAGTCGCACTGGGTAGTCTATTGGCATTGTCGTGCTTAGGTTTGGCCGTGTACATCGTAAACCGCGATCATCATAGACGAAAAGCGGCTGAAGCCGAGCGTGATCGATTCTTTACCGTATCGTTAGATTTGCTTTGCGTTTCTGGAATGGACGGACTCTTTAAAAGAATTAGTCCAGCATTTGAAGAAGTCTTAGGTTATCCCTTAGAAGAACTGTACGCGACGCCCATGTTAGATCTTGTGCATCCAGATGATATTCAACGAACGCTAGCCGAAATTGAAAGACAGGCGCAGGGCTTCAAGGTTCTTTCATTCGAAAATCGATATCGCTGCAAAGATGGAACGTACAAAGTTTTATCTTGGAAATCGGCTCCTGTCGGTGACTTAATGTACGGCGCGGCTCGTGATATTACGCAGCAGAAAAAATTTGAAGCTGAACTTGTAGATGCCCAGAAAGCCGCAATGCAGGCCGATCGCGCAAAGACCGAGTTTTTAGCAAATATGAGTCACGAAATTCGCACGCCGTTAAATGGTATTATTGGCTCATCTGATTTATTAAGTGACTCAGCCCTACATGAGGATCAAAAAAAGTTAGTCGCGATGATTAGAACTTCAGGTATTCTGCTTTTAAAAATTATTAATGAAATTTTAGATTTTTCGAAAATTGAAGCGGGCAAATTAGAAATTGAAATTTTGGAATTTGATTTATTTCAGTTGATTGAATCTCAAGTTAGTTTAATTGGACTGACGGCTCAGGAAAAAGATTTAACTTTAAAAACAGATATTGGCCCTGGTATTCCCAAGTTATTAAAAGGCGATCCAAGTCGTATCAGTCAGATTTTGCTCAATTTAATGGGCAATGCAGTTAAATTTGCGAATCACGGAGAAATTGTTTTGGGCGTTCAGCTTGAATCTATAAGGGACGGGAACTGCGTATTAAGGTTCACGATCAAGGATTCTGGGATAGGAATGACCGAAGCACAAACACAAAGATTGTTTTCTCCGTTCATGCAGGCAGATGGTTCAACGGCTCGCAAATACGGCGGTACGGGGCTTGGTCTTTCAATTTGTAGACGGTTAGTAGAAATGATGGGCGGAGAACTCGGCGTCGTAAGTCAGGTCGACAAGGGATCAACATTCTGGTTTACGATAAAATTAGAAGTGCCAGATCAGACTGTCGTTAGCACTCGTGCCTTAATTTCTTCTGTGCAGGCCACTTTAGAACCAGCCGCTGATAAAAAATCAATTCGTGTTTTAGTTGCCGAAGATAATCATATCAATCAAATGCTGGTTATGAAAATGTTAGAGAAAATTGGATACCAGGCTTTTTTAGTAGCTAACGGTAGCGAAGCGGTTGATGCATTTTCGGCAGGTCATTACGACATGATATTGATGGATCAACACATGCCCATAATGGATGGTCGAGAAGCGTCCATCTTGATTCGAATGATTGAAGAAACCAAAGGCACACGAATTCCGATCATCGCGTTTACCGCGAACGTTATTCAGCAAGATCAACGCGATAAAATGGCAAAGCTTTTGGATGATTTTATTATTAAGCCTGTCAATATTAAGGTTCTTGAGTCGGTTCTGGCCAAATGGGAACCTAAATCTAAAAACAGCCACCACATCTAAAATTGACCCTTTTGTTATTCGGTGGCATGGTTAAATAAAAAAGGATTAAAATGACTTGCCCGTGTGGATCTTCAAAAAATTTCGAAAATTGCTGTGAACCCTTTTTAAAAGGAGCTGCTTTACCTGAAACAGCTGAACAGTTAATGCGCTCAAGATATGCGGCTTACACACTGGTTGATATTGATTATATTAAAAAGACATTAGCTCCAGAATCTAGAAGCGATTTTGATCCTAAAACGACAAAAGATTGGGCTCAGCAAGCCAAGTGGAAGGGCTTAAAAATCATGGCCACCGAAAAAGGTGGCGCTGCCGATACAAAAGGTATGGTTGAATTCACCGCGACGTACGAACAAGACGGCGAAGGTTTTGACCATCATGAAGTTTCTCATTTTCGCAAAGCTGAAAATGGCCAATGGCTTTTCGTCGACGGAGATGCGCATACTCATAAAGAAGGTGAAGATCATCACCATCACACGCCTCAGACAGTCGTGCGTGAAACTCCAAAAATCGGTCGCAACGATGCATGTCCTTGTGGCAGCGGCAAAAAATATAAAAAATGCCACGGCACTGCCGCCTAACTGTTGTTTCCTTTATCCACTATTAAACAAATATTTTAGTAGGAATTTCGCCTCACTCATCCCAAGATTGGGTCGAAATTCCGTTCATTATCGAGAAAACCTTCTGTTTTTCTTGTGCACCATTATTGCTTATCTACATAGAAAGACTTCAAGGCGACTTGCCTTGCAAACCCGAAAGGATTCGCAATCTATGAGAATTTCAAAAACGTTAAGTGTAACAGTGTCGATGTTTATGTCCGTTTGGTTATCAAATATACCAACGGTGGCTTTAGCTGAAACCATGATTCCGACAACTGTTGTTGTATCAGAACTTAACCGTGAACAAACCCAAGCTAAGATCAATGATTTTTTAAGCCGTTCTGACGTTCGTAATGAATTGATGAAGCGTGGCGTTTCAGCTGATGAAGTTTCACAGCGTTTAGCTAGCTTAAATGAACAAGAGCTTCGTCAGTTATCGTCGCAAATGGATCAAGCCCAATATGGCGGTGATATTTTATTTGCGATCTTAATCATCGTTTTAATTATTTTCTTAATTAAGCGTATTTAGTTCGACCCTAATTCTTAAAAGGATTTGAGATGAAAGCTATTTTTATCAGCCTTTTATTTTTGGCGCTGTCTAGCTGTGTAACGACGGCTAGACAAACCGAAGCCTTATTGAAAAACAAACCAACTAACATTGCAGATACGAAAGAAATTAAAAATGTTCCTTTCGTTAATCAATCGGCCGGGCAATGCGGTCCCGCAACTTTGACCATGGCCATGAATTGGGCCGGGCACATGATTTCAGTTGAAGAATTATCTCCGCAGGTTTTTACCCCAGGAATGAAGGGTAGCTTGCAATCGGATATGATCAGCGCCAGTCGGCGCAACGGTTTAATGGCCGTTCCAATCGAAGGTCTAAATTTTTTGCTCAGCGAAGTCGATGCGGGCCATCCCGTCATCGTTTTTGAAAATTTAGCTGTCACGTGGTTGCCGCAATGGCATTACGCAATCGTGTTTGGATATGATCTAAATAAAGAAGAAGTATTAATGCACTCGGGTCCCGAACAAAATAAGCGTTGGGATATGGCTAAGTTCGAACGCTCGTGGATGTTAGGTGATTATTGGGGTTTAGTCGTAGTGCCCGCCGGTGAAATTGCGGTCACCGCCAGCGAACTTGCAAATGCTACGGCGGCAGCAGGGCTAGAGCAAGCCGGTCAGAAAGAGGCCGCCGAAAGATCTTATGTGGCTATCGTGAAACGATGGCCGAACAGTTTAACTTCGCTGGTTGGATTAGCGAATTTATCTTTTGAAAAAAATAATTCTTTGGATGCCGTTAAATATTTAAAACAAGCCGCCTACTATTTTCCTAATTCTTCGATCGTTTGGCATAACTTAGCTATCGCTGAAGGCCATGCAAAAATGAAGAAAGACGCGCAAAAAAGTGCGCAGCAAGCTTTGAAATTAGCAAATGCTGCGGACAAAGAAAAATACAGCCAAAGTTTAAAAGCTTGGCTGTAAAAGTTGTTTGCTTTAAGAATTAATCGGTAGCCCGCCAGTTTGTGCAATCACAGCTCCAGTAATATAGCTAGAGTCAGCGTGCGAAGCTAAAAATACATAAGCGGGTGCGATTTCTTCCGGTTGGGCTGGGCGCTTGATCGGCTGATCTTGGCCGAATTTAGAAACTTTTTTAGCTGATGTTCCAGCGTCTGATACATTCAGTGGAGTCCAAACCGGTCCGGGTGCGACCGCATTAACCCGAATATCTTTGCTGATCAGCATTTGAGCTAATGATTTTGTGAATGTATTGATCGCGCCTTTTGTTGCCGAATAATCAAGTAGCTCTTTCGGTGCGACCGAAGCCGTTTCAGAACTTGTAACGATGATGGCCGAACCAGGTTTCATATACTTTTGTGCTGCTTTGACCAAGTGAAAGTAAGCGTAGATATTTGTTTTAAAAGTGCGATCCCATTCCATTGTTGTAATGTCTGATATATTTTGTTTCCGCATTTGGTGGGCGGCATTACTGACTAAAATGTCTAATGCTCCTAAAGTCTTCACGGTTTTCTCGACGGCTGTTTTACAGAAATTTTCTTTCGTTAAATCGCCTTCAATTAAAAGGCATTTTCGGCCCCATTTTTCGACGTGCATTTTCGTCTCTTCGGCGTCGGTTCTTTCGACGGGCAAATAAGTGATGGCCACATGGGCCCCTTCACGGGCGTACAGAATTGCAACGGCGCGCCCAATGCCACTATCGCCACCGGTGATTAAAGCCACTTTATCTAAAAGTTTATTCGCAGACTTATAAAGAGGTGCTTCAAATTTTGGGCGCGGATGAATCTTTGATTCAAGCCCCGGAGAAGTTTGTTTTTGAGCCGGAAACGGGGGCTTCGGCTCGGCGGTCGCTTTAGATATTTTTTTTGAAATCGTCTTGGTTTTTTTTGGGGTCACTTTTTTCTTCATAAATTCCTTTTGTTAAAACTTAACAATTAGAACTTGCAAGTTGCTGACCATGTTTAAGGTTTAGGGGGATCTCTATGAACGACCGGTTTTTCTTGCACTAAAAATTTGACCGCTAAAAATAAACCGTAGTGGTCGCCCTTTTCATTGGCTTTGTTAGTAACTGATAAAGCATAACGGGCATCGGCAATGACGGCTACATTTTGCTGACTCCAAAGCTCAGTCTCTAAAGAGAAATCGAAACCGTATTCGGTTTTATCACGAGCTGACGTGTCTAGTTCGGCACCTGGTGCAAAATCATTATGTAAAATCTGAGGGTCGGCCATACTATAAGCAGAATAAAATGCGGTCGCTAAAGATAAATAGGGATTAAAATAATAGCGATACCCCATCGTCACATGAAAAAGTTGAGTTTGTTCCGTAATTGACTGCGTGCCCGATGTGCGCAAATAGATTTTATTCATATGAAAAAGACCGATTTCAAGTGCGCTATGATCACTGACGTCACCCTGCACAACTAAACCCACATCACCTAAATAAGGAGAATTGCCACCCGTTTCGGTTGTGGCAAAATTGGACTTATAAATAAAAGGTCCAACCAACGCTGTGACATTGCCTTCCTTTAACGTATAACCAAAGATACTTTGGGTTGTTAAACTTATGCAGGCCAATAAAATTAGATTTTTAAAATCTTTCATTTTGGCAGATTAAGATTGATGATAATCAAAGTTCAACCAATTTCTTTTTAAGGAGAAATTTGTCTCATTTTTTTAAAAATCTATTTTTGCGTTCTAGTAAGTTGACCATGGCTTTTGTGTTAACTGGTTTGTGCTGCTCTTTGGCGCTGGCCGATGACGAGCTAGACGCGCTTAGAAAAAAGCGCGCCGAAAATGAGACCGTCGAACAAAAATTTATCGACAGCAATATCGCTATCTCAAATTGGCTAGACGGTGCCGCCGAAGGTTTAGATTTATTTTTAGTCGGAAAGAAGTTAACCGATGCTAAAAATGAAACTCACGTTCGTATTGAAAATTCGACCTATTCGATGGAAGGTGCAAATTTAACAAATGCGACAAGTTTAAATGTGAATTTACGACTTCCTAATTTAGAAGAGTATTGGCAGTTAAAGTTTACAACTTACGATGACACAGAAGAAAGCCGTAGCGTAAAAAGCGGTTACCTACGCCAAACACCACGTCAGGAAAATTACGGGGCGACGGTTGGATTATTCCGAAAACTAGGTAATATTCGAACATCATTTCAGCCACGTATTGGACTACAAGATCCTTTGAAGGTATCTCACTCGCTTCGATTTGAAAGTATTTTGGATACAAAAACTTATAAAATTAATCCAAAGTTAGAATTTTATGCCGATGCTGATAAGGGTACGGGAATATACTGGAATCTTAATTTTAATTTCGAGTTAAGTCCTTTATGGTCTTTAACTTTAATTAACGAGGCTAATTACGAAGATAAAACGCATTTGTATTCTGCAGGAAATGGCTTTTCGTTCGGAAACTATATTAACGAGACCTCGACCATGGGTTATACGTTAATTTTTACGTCTTTGAATCAGCCATCCTATCACCTGGATAGTTTCAGTGCGTCCGTTTCTTGGAACCAATTAATCTATAAAAAAATACTAGATTATCAAATCATTCCGCATTTAGATTTTGCCAGAGCGCAGTCGTTCAAGGGTGCGGCTGGGCTTATATTCAACTTAAACCTTAATTTTTAGTCATCCGCTGATTCACGGTTTATTTTTCAAAAGACAAGAGTAGACTACGCCCATGTCTTCAGATTTTAAGAAATTACTTAACGCTCGGTTTTTGTATACTTTCGCCGTTCAAATGCAAGCTGTCGTTCTGGGCTGGCGTATTTACGAACTTCTTCAAGATCCGCTATCACTTGGGTTTATTGGATTGACCGAAGCTGTGCCGGCCATCGGTTTAGCCTTGTACGCAGGTTATTTGGTCGATCGCCATCGTCCCTTGCAAATTTATCGAAGCGTTATGTTTGTCAGTCTGCTTTCAGGAGTTTTAGTTTTGGGCGAACATATTTTTGCGAATCAATTATCTTTATTTGTTCAGGTGGGTCTTTTGTATGCGGCCGCATTTTTAACGGGGCTTGCAAGATCTTTCGCGCAACCAGCAATCTACGCCTCGGTTCCGCGTCTGGTTGAGCGCAATGAACTTCTGCATGCAACCGCAAAAATGAGTTCAGCTATGCAAATTGCGCGTGTTGCGGGTCCTGCGGTTGGCGGACTCGTTTTTGGTTTTATGGGTGCGATCACGTCGTCTTCGATGGTTTGTATTTTGTTAATCGCGGCCAGTATTTCAATGGCGCTGATTAAAAAAGATATCGAAGCACCGACGGCCATGAACAGACATGCTTCGGTAAAAGATGAATTGCTATCAGGGGTCAAATTCGTTTTCTCTCATCCGATATTATTACCAGCCTTATCTTTGGATATGATTTCTGTTCTTTTTGGTGGGGTGACGGCCTTGCTTCCGATTTTTGCGAAAGAAATTCTGTTTATCGGACCCAAAGGATTAGGCGCACTGCGAGCGGCTCCAGCGGTGGGTGCGACTTTAATGAGTTTATATTTAGCGCGCAGGGATCGCATGAAAGCAAATGCAGGTCGCTGGTTGTTTTCGGCGGTCGCGGGCTTTGGTATTTGCATGATCGTATTTGGTTTAAGTCACAATTATATTTTATCGTTAGCGGCCTTAGTTGTTAGTGGCGCACTAGACAGTATCAGTATGGTGATACGTTCAGCGGCAGTTCAGCTGACTTCGCCTGACCACATGCGTGGAAAAATTTCGGCGGTCAATTCAATTTTTATTGGTTCATCGAATGAAATTGGAGAATTTGAGTCTGGTATTGCCGCTAAAATTTTTGGAACGGTTCCTGCAGTATATTTCGGTGGAATGGTTTGCTTGGCGACCGTAGCTACCGTTGCTTATTTCTCTCCGAAGTTACGTCAGTTAGATTTACAGAAATTAGAAACTAATACCTGAAAGGTAAATGCAATATGTCGACAGAAACAACGCAATCAGATCTTTTTAAACCCTTTAAAATGGGCGCAATTCAATTGGCCAACCGTATCGTCATGGCGCCACTAACGCGTAGTCGATCACCGATTAACGATGCACCGACAGAGATGAATGCAGAATATTACCGGCAGCGAGCTAGCGCGGGACTTATTATCTCAGAGGCGACAAATATTTCCCAACAAGGTAAAGGTTATGCATTCACTCCAGGAATTTATACTGAAGCTCAAGTTGCCGGGTGGAAATTAGTTGCCGAGGCTGTTCATAAAGCAAACGGTAAAATCATTTGTCAGCTTTGGCATGTCGGACGTATTTCTCATCCTTCCTTACAAAAAGACAACGCCTTGCCGGTATCGGCATCAGCGATTAAACCTGTGGGCCAATCTTTTACCGAATCGGGTATGAAAGACCACGTTACCCCGCGCGCCTTAACGCTTGAAGAAATTCCAGGATTGATCGAGCAGTATCGTCACGCGGCAGCTTGTGCTAAACGGGCCGGGTTTGATGGAGTTGAAATTCATTCGGCGAATGGTTATCTGCTTCAACAATTTTTGAGTGACGTCACAAATCAAAGAACAGATCAGTACGGTGGCTCGATTGAAAATCGTTGTCGTTTAGTGCTTGAGGTCACTCAAGCTGTCGTCAGCGTTTGGGGATCTGAGCGGGTTGGAATTCGTTTTTCTCCTGTAAGCCCTGCGAATGATATGAAAGAAACGTCGCCGATGAAAACATATTCGTACTTGGCCGAAAAACTGAATCCGATGAAGTTAGCTTTTGTTCATCTAGTTGAAGGATCAACGGGCGGCCCACGTGATATAGCCCCTGGCTTTAGCTTTCAGGAATTGAAATCTAAATTTACGACCGTGTATATGGCTAATAATGGATATACTTTGGAAATGGCTTTAGCTGCGCGCGAAAAAAATACGGCCGATTTAATTTGTTTTGGAAGACCATTCATTGCAAACCCCGACCTGGTCGAACGTTTTAAAGAAGGAATTCCGTTAGCTCAACTTGATCCAAAAACGCTTTACGGTGGTGGCGCAGAAGGTTATACCGACTACCCAGCCGCACATGGCAAATAAGACATCTGTTAAAGATTAAAAGCCATTGCCAGTAATCCATAGCCTATCTAATATATAGATAAGCTATGGATTACATTAAACGACTTTCTACTCAGTTTATTCAAATTGCTCCGCAGATGATCCGCACGGTTAAATCCGAAATTCGCGCGGCGGCCGATGGTCGACTGACTCACGCCCAATTCAGAATTTTAGCAACAATTTATCGGGGGCAAAATACCGTTGGCCAAATCGCGACCGAACATGGCGTCAGCCAACCTTCGATGTCGAAGATGGTCGAATCCTTAGTTAAAAAATCATTGGTACAACGAACGGCTTCAAAGACAGATCGTCGACAAGTCTCTTTGCAACTTTCGGCAAAAGGTTTAAAACTTTTCACTGATTTAAAAGATAAGGCCGCTGATAGTTTAACTATCAAAATTAAAAAGCTGTCTAAAGATCAACAAAAAGATTTGGCCCAAGCATTAGATCATCTACAATCTTTGTTACAAGAACTACATAAGGACAGCGTATGAGAAATTTGATCGTCAGTTTCCTTCTTTTTCAAAGTCAGGTGTTTGCGGCTGCGCCCGTAAATACGCTAACTTGGAAGCAGTCGTTAGAACTTTTGAAAGAAAATAATTTTGCCTACAAGTCAGCTCTATTAAACTACCAGGCGACCGAATCATTAGAAGGGGTCGCTTTTGGTGGATATTTACCTTCGGTAACGGGTGCGGTCGGTTATAATAAGACATCGACGACGTTAGATGGCGCGACCGATAACTCTAGTTTTTACTCGGCTTCTTTAACTTTATCGCAGAATTTATTTGCTGGTTTAAAAGATTATTACAAAACGACGCAAGCATCTGCCAACACACGCATCGCGCAAGCGACCTTTCAAGATGCGAAGGCGCAAATATCTTATAATTTTGTAAATGCTTATCAAAGTTTGTTATCAGCTCAAGAAAATTTAAAATTATCTGAAAGCACCGTTAAGCGTCGCCAAGACGACTTAAGATTAGTTGAGCTTCGTTTTGAAAGTGGTCGCGAAAATAAAGGATCGGCTCTTTTATCCGAGGCCTATTTGGCCCAGGCTAGATTAGAAAATTTGCAAGCCCGACACGCCTTAGAATTAGCAAAGACGGCTTTGGCTCAAGTGTTAGGTCTAGATGTTCAAGAAAGCACGCAACTTGTTGATTCAGTTCCAGCAACGGAGCCGATTGTTAACCCCCAGTTTGAAACGCTTGCGATCGAAACGCCGCAGTACAAACAAAGTTACTACGCAGTTGATGCAAATATTGCGGCGGTGGGCGTCGCGCGTTCTGCCTTTTTTCCATCTTTAGATGTGACCGGGTCTGTCGGTCGTAATAGTCCAGATTTTTTTCCAAAAAATGATCGTTGGTCTGTGGGTGCAACGATTACGATTCCACTTTTTTCAGGTGGACGCGATCATGCGACTTTAAAAAATTCAGTTTACACCAGGGATTCTGCGGTCGCGCAAAAATCTTCGGTTGATCAGCAACAAATTTCTGGTTTGCAAGCCGCTTATCAAAAATACTCAGAGGCCGTTGAAAAATTAAAAGTTGATGAAAGTTTTCAGCGGGCTTTGCTTATGCAAGCCGAAATCGCAAGAACGCAGTACAACAATGGTCTGATGTCATTTACCGAATGGGATAAAATCGAAGCGGATCTTATTGCCCGGCAAAAAGCTTACGTTCAAAGTAAAAAAGATCGCATTTTAAGTGAAGCCGCTTGGAATCAAGCCCGTGGAGCAGGAGTTTTAGAATGAAAAATAAGAAAATTTGGATTGGCTTAATCGTCATCATAGTAATCGTTGCCGGAATTATTATTTACAAAAAAAATAGTAGTTCAAAAGTTGTCTATAAAGACTTTCCGGTGACACGTGGAGATTTGAAAACCACAATTTTGGCGACCGGAACGGTGCAGCCCGAAAACCGCTTAGAAATTAAAGCGCCGGTTGCAGGACGGATTGACACAGTTCTAAGTCAAGAGGGAGACCATGTTAAAAAAGGACAAATTTTAGCATGGATGAGTTCAACAGACAGAGCCGCGCTACTAGATGCGGCCCGCGCCCGCGGTGAAGATGAAGTTAAACGTTGGGAAGAGCTATATAAGGCGATGCCGATCATCGCGCCGTTACCCGGAACAATTATTTTAAGAAACGTAGAGCCGGGGCAAACAATCACGGGTACCGATGCCATTTTTGCGATGTCGGATCGTTTAACCGTAAAAGCGCAGGTTGATGAAACAGATATTGCCAAAATGAAATTACACCAAAAAGCGACCATCATTTTGGATGCTTACCCAACTCAAAGTATTTCTGCGGCTGTCGATCAAATTGCGTTCGAAGCTAAAACAGTAAATAACGTAACAACATACGTGATTGATGTTTTACCGGCGAAACCACCTGCTTATTTGCGTAGTGGTATGACGGCCAATGTGCGATTTGAACAAGAAGATCGAAAAAACGTCATCTTAGTTTCAACGGAAGCCTTAACGGTTTCAGATGGAAAAACAAAAGCTTTAGTTAAAGCTGAAGAGGGAAAACCCGAAGAGCGCGAAATTCAAATTGGATTATCAGATGGAAAACAAACTGAAGTTGTTTCGGGTCTTGTTGAAGGCGAAATCGTGGTTCGTGCCGAAGCCTCTAAAACAGATAAAGCCGGCGCAAGTCCATTTTCGCCTTTTGGTGGCGGTCGAAAACCTCCAGGTAGTGGTGGGCGTAAATAATGATTCAAATTCGTGATATTACAAAATCATATTTCATGGGAAATCAAACTCTTCCGATTTTGAAGGGTGTTAGTTTAACGATTGAAGATGGCGATTTTGTAGCGATCATGGGGCCATCGGGTTCGGGTAAATCTACGTTGATGAATATCTTAGGGTTACTTGATGTCCCGACAACAGGCTCATACTTATTTAACGGCAAAGAAATTTCGAAACAAACAGAGGACGAACTTGCGGCCATTCGCCGTGTAGAAATAGGTTTCGTCTTTCAACAGTTTAATTTACTTCCGCGCATGAGCGCCGAAGAAAATGTGGCGCTTCCGTTAATTTATTCACAAAAAACGACTGAATCTTTGCGGCCTAAGCAATTATTACAGCAAGTTGGTCTTGGGGAACGCATTGGTCATCACACCAATGAACTTTCGGGCGGTCAACAGCAGCGCGTTGCGATTGCAAGGTCGTTAGTTAACAATCCAAAAATGATATTGGCCGACGAGCCAACCGGTAATTTAGATTCTGTTTCAACAACTGAAATCATGAAGACTTTGAAAGATCTAAATGCCCAAGGCATTACAATTATTTTGGTTACTCATGAAGAAGATATCGGAGCCGAAGCTCATCGATTGATTCGCATGAAGGATGGGATTATTTTTTCAGATGAAAGAAAGACGCCGCTTGTTCCGCAGAAAAAACAGCCAACGATAAATGTCGATCAAAATGAATCTAAATTTTCGCTAGCCGAAATTGGTAGCCATTTTCAGCAAGGCTTTAGAACATTAGCGGCAAATAAAGTTAGAACTGCTTTATCCATGTTAGGAATTTTAATTGGGGTTGCAGCCGTCGTTGCGATGCTAGCTTTGGGTAAAGGAGCGCAACAACAGATTGAAAGCCAGTTGTCTTCATTAGGTTCAAATCTTTTAGTTTTGCGGGCCGGTGCGATTCGCATTGGTGGTGTCGCGCAAGAATCCGGAGCGACAACCCGGCTCAGTGAAGACGATGCGAAAGCCTTGGCCGATAATATATCTACGTTAAAACATGTGGCCCCTCAGGTCACGGGTCGCGGCCAAATAACATACGCAAGCAAGAACTGGTCGACCCAAGTTTTAGGAACTGAATCACCTTATGCGCAAATGCATGCGTCCGAACCTACTAAAGGTCGATTTTTCACAAATCAAGAAAGTCAAACCCGAGCTCGCGTGGCCGTCATTGGTACGGTGTTAGTTAAAGAATTATTTGAAGATCGAAATCCGATCGGAGAGATGATTAAAATTAATAAAGTTAGTTTTCAAGTCATAGGAGTTCTACCCGAAAAAGGTGGTGGTGGTTTTAGAAATCAAGACGATACGATTATCATTCCGTTATCAACAGCGATGCACAGGTTGTTAGGAAAACTGTATGTTGATTCGATTGAACTTGAAGTCGATAAACCTGAAAACATCGACGCCTCGCAAACTTCAATATTGGCGGTAATGAATCAAAGGCATAAAGTGCCCGAATCCATTCAAGATGAAGCTTTTCAGATTCTGAACTTAGCCGACATTCAAGCCGCTCTTTCAAAGACTTCGCAAACGATGTCATTGTTGCTTGCGGTCATCGCTGGAATTTCTTTAGTCGTGGGTGGTATCGGAATCATGAATATCATGTTGGTATCGGTCACTGAGCGCACACGAGAAATCGGTTTAAGAAAAGCGATCGGCGCAAAAAGAAAAGATATCTTGCTACAGTTCTTGGTTGAATCAGTGGTCGTTAGCGCGATCGGCGGATTATCTGGAATTTTACTAGGATGGCTTATTACAGTTGGTTTGTCGGCCGCTTCTGGGTGGTCAACTTCGGTATCAATTGAATCGGTCATGTTATCATTTTTCACTTCAGCATTAATCGGTGTTGTGTTTGGAGTTTATCCGGCACGTAAAGCATCATTGTTAAATCCAATCGACGCTTTACGATTCGAATAATATTTTCAAATAGAGATTAAGCTAAACGGCCTTTTTTATTTAAAGAGGCTCCAGAAATAATTCGGCGCTGTGGGCTTTCGTTTCTGGCGACGATCGCACCGCGAGTTAGGTTGTTTAACGCGGCTTGCGTTTGAGTGTGAATTTTCGCACCCGAAGTTAAGTTAAACTTATTTTTCATTTTTTTGTGACCTGGGCTGTGGGCGGGCCCTTCTTCAATCGTCTTTTTAACCCGTGACGTTGATTTTTTACCCGAAAAAACATCAATGATCTTACTTAAAATTTTGCTTTTAGATTTTTCTTTTGCCATATGAGAGCTCCTAAAGGTTTAGGCACTTAAATTTGAATTAAGTGCAGTCTGTCTATAGTTTTATTAAGCAACAGGTGTGCCGTTCTTATTAAAAGCCAGTTAATTTAAAAATCAAATAACATTTATTATTTAAAAAAAAAGGGACTCTTTTAATTCCGTTCAGCAAGGTAACTTAACACACTTAAGTTGCCGTGATTCGCAGTTTTAAAAAGAGTCCCAATAACTAAATTAGTTTAAAATCAATTACTGCTTAGGAGCAGATGTTGATGACGACGCTGGTGTACGTCCATTCGTTGAAGACGCTGAACCCATCTTGCCATCTTTCATTGATGTCGATGATCCAGAAAGACTTCTTGAACCCTCAGTGCTTGAAGTATCGTAAGCAGATGAACGTTTAGAAGCACTAGACTCTTCAACTTTTAATTCATTTTTGATATCTTGAACACCGCTCATGTGTTCGATTGACTCTTCGATCATGCGTTTCATTTGGCGCGACTCGATGGTTCCAGATAAAGTCACAACGCCTTCAGAAACTGAAACTTCAACTTCGCTTGCATCGATGCCACCGTGGTGTGCCAATGCTTCGCTAACGTCTTCACGCACGCGGTCGTCAGAACGACGGTAATTTTTTGGACCTTTACCGTTGTGTTCACCATATAAAGATTGAGTGTTCGGAGCGCCCCAAACACCTTGCGTTGATTGGTGTGAACCGTATTGTGAACCTTGGCCGTAAGATGCAGAACCGTAGTTGTTTCTCATTTGACCTGCGCCGTAAGAACCCTGAGACGCCCCATATTGTTGTGAGCGCGCTCCGCCGTATTGTTGACCTGATTGATCACCGTAATATCGGCTACCAATTTGTTCGCTGCTTTGAGGCATTCCAGAAGAACTATATGAGTCTGATTTATACATTCCTTCATTTGAACTGCGTGATGGATGATAGCCTTGTCTTTCAGAAAAATCGTGACCCATGCGATCTGAACCTGCGCGCGACCAGTCAGAGTGTTGACCTTGACCGTAGCCCATACCAGATGACGAACCGTAACCCGTTGACGATGTTCCGTAAGCGTTTGCATCGCCGCGACCCATCGTACTTGAATTTGTATCGTAGACGCCACCGTTAGTACCATAAGCTGAATAGCTTGGTCCTTCGTGTTGTTGCCATTGCGACGAATTTTGCGTGCGTGAAGAATTCATATCATCTTGTCCATTATTGTAAGGTGAATTTTGTGATGATTGATAACCACCTGAGAATCCTTGTTGACGCTGTGCCTGTTGATCTTGACCGAAGTTTTGAAAACCTGTTGTGTCATGATTTGATCTGTTGAATCGTCCAGCTGAACCTTGTTGAGGTCCTTGGCGATTGAAGCCTTGTGATGTCATGCTATCATTTTGTTGTGTTCTATTTTTGCTGTACATAAAGATACCGTATCCTTTCGGTTAGTTTTTTTAAAAGGGCGTAGATTATCTACGCGATTTTCGTTGACGAGCCTATTTCAGCAAAAACTAAGCCCAAATTTTAAAAAAACCAAAATCGTGTGAAATTAAGCACATACCGTTTTGCATTAATTTTTTATCTAGAAATATTAGACTTTTTTCCCACGCACTCCGGAAAATTTGTCCTTACAAATTACCGAAAATTTGTGGTTTAATGTTAAAAGAAATCGTGAATTATTAACGATGCTTAACAAAAGGAATTTAAATGTTACGTGCAATAGTGTGTGGTCTAGTTTTTGTTGCGACTCTGTCATCATTCGCTTCTGAAACGACAAAGGGCATGAAGAAAGATTATGAAAGTTTTAAAACTGAAATGTCGGCCCAGCTGGATTCAGTTGAAAGACAGATCGAAGATCTGCGGTTGAAAGCAAAACAAAAAGGAAGCTCTACTCAAGAAGAAACGGCCGCAAGCCTCGAGAAAACAAGAGCTAAGCTAAAAGCAGAATTAGCTAGTATGAAAGACAATGGTAAAGATGGCTGGTCCTCTTTCAAAAAAAGTTTTGCAGAATCAGTTGATAAATTAAACACAAAAATTCAAACCGCAGTAAAAGACTGACGCCCGCCAGAAAGTAGCCTACTCTTAATAAATATGAGTCAGGCTACTGTCCTTTTTCGTTTTCGTATCGATTTATCTGATGTTGATCGTGGGGTTTACGAACAACTAGATTTTCGGTTAGCGTTACATCCTTCCGAATCGATGCTTTATTTTTTAACGCGCGTCTTAGCGTTTTCACTGAATGCGCAGCCCGACCTTCAGTTTTCGTCAGCGGGCTTGGCTGATCCGGATGGACCGACAGTTTTCATCAATGAAATGAATGGCCGAACGAAACTTTGGATCGAAATCGGAAATCCCAGTATCAAAAAATTACACAAAGCTTCAAAAGCCGCTGAAAAGGTCCGTGTTTACACGTATAAAGATGCCCAGCTGATTATTAACGAAGGCCAAACAGAACAAGTTCATAACGCCAGTCAAATTCAAATATACGCCTTTGATCCGAAGTTTTTAGAGCGGCTAGCTAAAGACTTACCCCGCGATGTTCGTTGGAGCGTACTTCATAATGATCGTGTGCTAACTGTCAGTACGGCCGACAAAAGTGAAGAGTCTGAGATCAAAAGATTCGGATTCAATTAGCCTTGGATAAGTGTTAGAATAATATCCACGCAGAGGAGTTTATGAAATTCATTTCAACCCTAATTTTAACTCTATTTTTTATTTTGCAAGCCGATGCTAAACAGGCCGCAAAACCGACTAAAGCACCTGCAACCAAAACCGAAACGGCTATCTTAGCGGCCGGATGTTTTTGGGGCGTCGAAGAATTCTTCAGACAAGTTCCCGGAGTCACTGACGCCAAAGTCGGTTACGCGGGCGGAACAATGAAAAACCCAAAGTATGAAGATGTTAGCGAAGGAATAACGGGGCACGCAGAATCTGTAGAAATTCAATTTGATCCACAAAAAATTTCGTACGAAAAAATTTTAGACCTATTTTTTAAAATGCACGACCCAACGACGAAAAATCGACAAGGTAATGATAAAGGAACGCAGTACCGTTCAGCTATTTTTTACGAAAACGATATTCAGAAAAAAAACGCCCAAGATTTTATAGTTAAGGTCGAAAAATCAAAAGCATGGAAAGACCCGATTGTGACTGAAATTGCAGCTGCCCCAACATTTTACCCAGCTGAAGAGTATCACCAAAAGTATTTAATTAAAAATCCGGGTGGATACGATAATCACTTTGTACGAAAAATTTCGTTTGATACCGCAAAGTAAGTAGCGGCATTTAAGATTAACATTCATTATTAAGACCGCTAGGATTATAAAATTATGGAAGCTTGTTCGATCTGTTTTAAACCGAAAGCCAAATTAGACTGCGGTGTCTGCAAAGAGCCTGTTTGTAAAAACTGTACCGTGTTTTTAGAAGACGACAACTTCGCATTTTTAAAACCAATGCCTGAAGATTTTATTCTAAGACGTTTTTGTCCAACTTGTTACGACGCTAAAGTTCAACCGGCCTTGACCGATTATGATGCAGATATCGAAAAGGCGAAAAATGTATTTGTTTTTTCAAAAGCTGAAAATAAAGAAAGCCGCTACTTTAAACGTGTTGAAAAACCAATCAAAGTGATCAATTGCGCCGATCGCGAAGAATTAATTCTACGCTTAGCCTACTTAGCTGTTAAGGCGAATTGCAATACCATCGTCGACGTCGATCTGACCCAAGAAAAAATTAAAATGGGCGCGTACCAAACTTCAAATTGGAGTGGCACGGCCAACCCCGTTGAAGCCGACCCACAAAAAATAGAAAAAAAATAAAAACAGAATTGGTAAATTAAAGTTTCGTATCTGAATCCAGGTCAATCCCATGACCTGGATTAAAAGTAGCCGAAATCTTTTCAATCAATGCTGGCGCTAACTTTACGGTCACTTGTAGTAAGAAGGGACCGATTAGTAATCCCGGTAAACCAAAAATAATAATCGCGCCGATAATACCCAATAATGAAATCACCGGATGTAAACCTTCTTCGTCTTTTGAAAATACAAAAGGTTTAATCACATTATCAATCGTACCCGCAATCACCGACACGACCACAAGTCCAATGCCATCGCCTGTATTACCCATTAAGAAAGCGATCAAAGCCAGTAGTACGGCAACGGGACCAGCGCCGATAACGGGGATGAACGAAACAAAAAAGGTAACCACAAAAATTAAAAAGAATTCGTGAAAACCGAAAATTAAAGAGCCACCAGCAACTATCACAGCCTGAAGCGCGCCAATTAAAAACGTCGAAATCAAAATCATGTGGCAGCTTGTTTGGAACGAATGCAAAATATTATCTAATTCGCTGACGGGTAGTAAATTTGCCTTTAACAAAGTTCTCTTTATCGTACTGGCGCTGGTGATTAAAACAAAAAGCACGCAGAAAAAGACGAATAAAGACAAAATCAAATCTGGAAGACTACCTAGAAATAATGTCGCCTTGTCCATTATGAAAGGGCTTAGTTTCGAAAAAAGCTCTTCTTTTTGAGGTATAATATTTTGCTCAAGACCTGCTTGCTGCATCAAATTTGATCCGAAGTCTTGGGCTTTTCCCCATAGATCTAATAAAGCCTTGAAAAATTGCGAATTCTGCATGGACTCCGTGGATAGCGATTTTAGGCCATTTGCGATCCTAAAAATAAATAGAACAAGCGGCACTAAAATAAACGTCGAAAGAATAACGAATAAACCTAACGTAAAATATTTACGTTTTTTCGATTTAAAATTAATTTTTTTAATAACGGGTTCGCAACCTAAGGCTACGAAGCAAGCTAACAGCATTGGAGTTGCAAACGGCACGAACAAAACAAGAGTAAGAATCGAAAGGACGACCAGCAAAAGAATACGTGACGTAGAATAGATTTTTTCAGTTTTAGATATCATGGAAATAAACTAAAACAAATCATTCAAGGTCTCAAGTGATTAAGACAGTCGGGGAAAAGTTCTACATTCGTTTGGCGCTATTTTCAAAAAAATCAAAGACTTCTTTGCTGTGAAAAAACCACGTCTTCACAATCGCCCAAAAATGCGAGCTTGGTAAAGTGTAAGTGGCTTTCGGATTAAAGAACATTTGTAAATCTAACTGCGAAGAGTATGGAACCGTTGTATCATTTTCAGCTAGAACCATTCCGATATCTTTCGACTTATAAAGATCACCTAATTTCATAGGTTCTAATAAGAAAACTTTTTGAAGTGCCATTAAATACTCTTGATCAGAATTAAAACCATATCTTTTGTTACGCACGTCGCGAACGTCACGCATCGCTTTTTGATCTGATGTAACGACGATCTGAGTGATCGGCGCGCCACCAACAATTAAAAAAACGGCATTGATTTTTTCTTGAGTATTCGCGGCGACCGCACTATGCAAAGCCCCAACGCTAGTTCCTAATAAACCAATAAATGATGACTTAATTTGCGAAACGACGATAGATATCGCTTTTTGCCCGCGGGTGTAAAGGCGCTGATGAATTGCTAAATCAGTTTTATCTTCTGAATCGCCCGTCCAGTTGTTAACAAGATAAACATCATAGCCCTCAGCGCAAAACTTTTTCGCATAACTGCGATCAATGTAATTAGGACCACCCGTCGGTGGCAAAATAATTAAACTTTTTGCGACGGTCGCGCTGCTTTGATAATAATTCACATTCACTTGAAAATCACTAGGGCCATAGGTAATCATTTGTGGATCGCATGATTTTGTTGTCGACGTGGTAGCACAGCTGGCAATAAATCCGAAGAATAAAGATAACGACATAAATGCAACAACCTTCAAAACCACAAGTTCCCCTCGGCACATTCTATGGCACTTACAGTAACACACTTTATTTAGGTTACAATCCTGCACACCGTGATTAATTGTTAACTTTCAATTGGTTCACGATTTGCATTTTTAGTTTCATGACTTAGTAGAACGCTTAAGAACAACGTCAGACGAACTTAGGTAACTAGACTAGACTTTTTCAGTTCAGTTTTGGGGAAATTTTCCCAGCAACAAAAAAATAAAAAAAGGAGAATTTATGTTTGAAGCAAAAGATTTAAAAGGAAAAACAATCGCCATTTTAGCAACGGATGGTTTTGAAGAATCAGAACTTTTTAAACCAAAAGAAACCCTTGAAGCCGTCGGTGCCACGACCAAAATAATTTC